>NZ_MOEN01000013.1 GCF_001968985.1 Desulfurobacterium indicum
TTTTTTCATTCAAATATAGAAGAAAGCATAAATTCGATTATAAAAGCCAGTAATAAAATTAATCTACCTTCCCTAATACAGAAATACATAAAGAAAACCTATTCCTCTTTTGATCTGGTTATAACACCTTCAAAATACATGAAAAACTACTTAAACAGCATAGGAATAAACAAAACATCCACGGTATACCTGGGAGTTGACACAGATACATTCTCCTTAAATGGAGAAAGATACCCGGTAAGAAAAACCTTCAACATTCCGGAAGATAAAACGTTACTCATATATGCAGGCAGGCTATCCAACGACAAAAACATACGAGAACTTCCAGAAATATATAACCTGCTATTAAAACGCTCAGACAAATTTCACCTATTAATCATCGGAAGCGGTCCGGAAGAAAAAAATCTCCGAAAAGAGATGAAAAAAAACACAACATTTCTTGGATTCGTAAGAGACAAAAAAATTCTGGCATCTATCTATAGAAGCTGCGATATATTCATAACCCCATCTATAGCAGAATCTTTTGGACTTGCAATAATCGAAGCTCAAAGTTGCGGAATTCCAGTTGTGGGTTATAAAAAAGCTTCATTACCGGAAGTGACAATTAATCCAGAATTTCTTGTTCACAATAAGAGCCAATTTATAGACATATTATTATATAAGAATAAAAACAAGATTAACCGGAAAGAAATAAGTAAAAAAATAACTTCTATGTTTTCATGGCAACAAACCTTTGAGCAAATTTTGAATATTTACTCTAATCTGATAGAAAAAAAGTATTATGCACACTAAAAGCACAACTTTAGATCTTAAAAATATCCCATAAACTTGCAAAATTGCTTCAGAAAATTTAATTTAAATCTAACTATAGATTAAATATCCCTCCAGGAGGAATAAAATGAGAAAACTAATAGCTGCAATGCTGACAGCCGCACTCATCGCACCAACAGGAGCAATGGCAACATCTATGAAATCAGAAAGAAAGTCAGAATCTACAGGAAGTAGCATGACCGGTAGCATGATGCCTGAACACGGCACATCCTCCGCCGCTTTCTGGAAGGTAAATACAGGAAGAAGAGAAAAGATGATTGCGAAAAAAACCTCTATGAATGCTGTAAGGAAAAAAGTTGAATCATTAAGAAAAATGAGGCCTTCCTTTACAACAGCTTTAACAGCAATGAAAAAAGTTGACGAAGCGATAATACTGCTAAAAGAAGGAAAAACAGAGCAAGCTAAAAAAGTTTTAACTGAAGCAGAGAAATATGTCGAAAAATACATGAAAGAAAACAAAGGAATGGGCTTTGTTCCCCTTAATCAGCAGATAGCAGTCATAGAATTTAGAGGAGATGTAAAAACTGCAGAAAAAATAGTCAAAAAGGCAGAAGAACTTCTTAAAGAAGGCAAAGTACAGGATGCAAAAGCCCTCCTCAACACGTTATCTGACGAAATAGATGTAATCAATGTCTATCTACCGCTTACCATGTATAAAAAAGTTGTAAAAGATGCAATCAAAGAGATAGACAAAGGCAAGAAAGAAGAAGCCATGAAAATGCTCATGGCCATAAGAGACAGTATAGCCATTCAGAAAATCGTAATCCCAATACCTATGATTAAAGTGCAAGCTCTGATAGAAAGAGCAAAAGTTATGAACAAAAAAGACAGAAAGTTAGCCATAGCTTACCTTAAAGAAGCACAAAAAGAATTAAGACTTGCAAAAGCTTTAGGTTACGCCTACGACTTTGAAAAAACTTACAGAGAATTGGATAGAGAATTAAAGCAACTTGAAACAGCAATAGAAGGAAAGAAAGAGACAGGTTCTCTATTTAACTCTATTCTTGAAAAACTCAAGCTTCTAAAAGAAAAAGCTACGAAAGAAATAACATCCAGGACAGAATAAAAAATCTAAATGGGGCTGCCTTCAAAATAGCCCCATTTTTGCAAAAAAGACTTGACACACAAGAACAACCGGCTATATTATACGTTACACTGACGCGGGGTAGAGCAGTCTGGTAGCTCGTCGGGCTCATAACCCGAAGGTCGAGGGTTCAAATCCCTCCCCCGCAACCAAATTTTCCTCATAATCTTGGAATAGCCTGAAGAAGTTCCCTGGTATATTCCTTTTTTGGATTTTTAAAAATTTCTTCTAACGTTCCCTCTTCCACGATTTCACCATCTTTCATCACCATGATACGGTCGCAAATATACTTTGTAGTGAGAAGGTCATGAGTGACAAAAAGCATTGAGAGATCAAAATTTTCTTTAAGTTCCCTCAATGTTTTTAAAACCCACATCTTAAGCGTTACATCAAGCATGGAAATCGGCTCATCGGCAATTATAAGATCAGGAGAAACAAGAAGTGATCTTATTATAATTACTCTCTGCCTCTGTCCTCCCGAAAGCTCCGAAGGCTTCTTTCCCGACAGCCTTTCATAGTTAAGATTAAAACTTGCGAAAAGCCTTTTTATCCTCTCCTCATCAGGCAAAATATCGAGTAACTGTCTCCTTACTGAAAGGTAAGGATGTAGAGAAGCAAGAGGATCTTGAAACATACATGATATCGTTTTACCTTTAAACTCTATCTTCCCTTCATAAGGAACAAGTCCAAGAATCGCCCTTCCAACAGTGGTTTTCCCAGAACCACTCTGACCAACTATCCCAAGTACCTCACCTTTATGAAGAGAAAAAGAAACACCTTTAACAGCATGAAACACTTCAGATTTTAAAATACCTTTATTTTCAAATGTAACAGACAGATTTTCAACACGAAGAACCGTATCCATTTAAACCTCCGTTCACACTACGAAACAAGTTTATAAAAAGTTTTCCGTTTGAGCAATCAGGAAGAAAAATGATATTCTTTATGAGCCACAAATTCCAAGAGGTACTTTAAATGCTCCGACAGGTTAAAAGAGTCGTAATAAAGGTAGGAAGTCAACTGCTGGCAGAAAAAAATGGATTGAACAAAAACTTTATAGAAAAAATCGCTGAAGAAATATCCACATTAAAAAGAGAGGGAAAAGAGGTTATTCTCGTCAGTTCTGGAGCTGTTCTTGCAGGTATAAAAGTTTTGAACCTTGATAGAAAACCAAAATCCCTTCAAGAAAAACAGGCACTTTCTGCAGTTGGACAACCCTATCTAATGGCAGAATATACACAAGCTTTTAAAAAACATGGATACAACATAGCCCAGGTCCTTTTAACAGCCGAAGACCTTCGCTCAAAAAAACGCTTCTCTCATGCAAAAGACACCTTTCATGCACTGTCAAAATTAAACGTCATTCCCATAGTGAACGAAAATGACACAGTTTCTGTTGAAGAAATCAAAATCGGGGATAACGACAATCTTGCAGCTCACGTGTCTGTTGTAGTTGAGGCTGACCTGCTTATAATGCTGACCACTACCAACGGCATATTCGACAAAGATCCAAACATCTTTCCCGATGCGAAAAAAATAGAATCAGTAAAAGATATTCACGAACTTCAACTAACATGTGACTTCTCAGGCAAAAGCCCTTTCGGAACCGGCGGAATGTGGACAAAAGTCGAAGCAGCTTTTAAAGCTGCCAGAAAAGGCATTCCAGTTATCATAGCCAACGGAAGAGAAGAGAAAATAACAGTAAAAATTCTAAAAGGAAAAAAGAAAGGTACACTCTTCCTACCTAAAAAGGAACTTAAAGCAAAAGCGTACAGAATTCTCTACCTGGAAAAACCAAAAGGGAAACTGATAATAGATAAAGGAGCAGAAGAAGCAGTCTTAGAAAAAGGAAAAAGCCTTCTTCCAAAAGGCGTAAAAAAAGTAGAAGGAACTTTTGAAAGAGGTGATGTAGTTGAAGTTGTAAATACGGAAGGAAAAAAACTATTTAAAGGCATTGTGAAATGCAGTAGCAGAGAGCTTCTTTCATTTGACAAAGAGTGTATTCACCGCGACGACATGGTGTTTTTATAAACATTAAAGCGGGCAAAGCCCGCTTCTTTAAACAGTGCTAAGTTTTTCGGAAAGAATTTCGGCTAAAACTTCAAGCTTCTTAAAATCATTCTCTTTCGGAGTTCCTTTAACTAAAACAGAATCTATCCATTCAGCTTTTATAACAGAAAGAACACCTTTAATATGTTTTTCAACAACTGTTCCGCTCCAGCCATAAGATCCGATAAGTGAAAGAAAACGTGTTTTAGGCCTTAAACCATTCATAAGATAAGCAAAACCTATAACAGACGGGTGAGCACCAGCAAGAACAGCAGGAGAAGCAAAAACCACAGCTGCAGCATCAACTAGATCCATAGCAATGTTACTCAAATCTGATGTTATTAAATTGTAAGGCCTTACTCTTACGCCCCTTTTCGAAAGCTCTCTGGTTAAAAATTCAACCATTACACGGGTGCTTTCATGCATCGATACAAAAGGAATCAGAACAAGCGGTTTCACATCGTCAGAAACCCACTCTTTATAAGCATTTAGAATAAATTCCGTTTCTTTGATAACAACCCCGTGGCTAGGAGCTATTATTTCCGGCGAAAGCTCATCTATAAGTGCAAGATGCTTCTTTATAAAATTGCGGAAAGGCATCATTATCTCTGCATAATAACGCTTTGTCTCCAGATAGACTTTAGCCCTATTTTCATCTGTCGTATCAAACAGCTCACTCGTCGCAATGTGAGAACCTAAAAAATCACACGGAAAGAGCACTTTATCTTCAACAGCATAAGTAAACATAGTCTCGGGCCAGTGGACCCAGGGAGCCATAAAAAACTGAAGGGTCTTATCACCAAGAGAAAGGGTCTCTCTATCCGAAATAATTTTAAAAACATCATCAGGAAGCGAAAAGAAATCCTGAAGCATTCCTTTACACTTGGCATTTGTAACAACCTTGGCTTCCGGAAACTTCTCTAAAACATAAGGAATAGAACCAGAATGATCCTGCTCAGCATGGTTAGAAATGACATAATCTATACTATCAACCCCAAGCTCCTCCAGATTCTCAAAAAGTTCCTTTTTCTTATAAGGCTCAACAGTATCTATGAGCGCCACCTTCTCACTTCCCACAACAAGGTAAGCATTGTAACTTGTGCCTTCCGGCAGAGCAACAAGCTCATCAAAAAGAACCCTGTCCCAGTCTACCGCTCCGACCCAGTAGATACCTTTCTTTATCTCTTTAGCTGCCATCATTACCTCCTCTAGATGCAAATAATTATCAACGTTTCTTTAAGTTATAATAAATTCACAGAAAAACAACTCTATTCTATGGAAATTGAAAACATAACAAAATGTTGCTAAAATATAAGTTCACTAAATTTGATTTACACTTATTAAAAGGAACTGATGGAAAAGAAAAGGGGCATACCTGTAAGTTACAAAGAGATAGGGTATTTGCTTGAAAAACTTATTCTCCCGCTTGGCGGTTCCTGTATTATTTTGGATGAAAACAAAAAAGTTCGTTATGTAACAAGACTGTCTCCTCTTTGCAATATACTGAAAAAGCAAGACGAGAAAATGTGCAGAGAATTTTTATCTGAAAACTTTAAAAGAGCACAGGAAACGAAAGAGCCCTTCACAACAAAGTGTCCAATAGGGAAACTTGTCTATGTCATCCCTATTTACATAGACGGAAAATTTAAAGGTATAGGAACAGGCTCAATAGGTGTAGCCAGTTTTTCAAGAAGGAGAAGAAGAAAACTCATAGAAATAGCGCGAAAAGCAAACATTCCCGAAAGCAAACTGTTAAAACTTGCCGAAGAAGAATTCCTGAACAAAAGGTATTTAATATCAAGCAACCGTAATATCTTTTTCAGAGAGATAAAAGATACCGAATGTGTAATGAAAGCCCTACGAAGGTTTTTAGAAGTGCTTAAAATAAGAATTGCTATAAAAAAAAATTCTCCTCAATGTTGTTATACATATGATCTTATGGACGCAATAGAATATCTTATTGCCGGAAATTTTAGTCCATCTCCTGAAAAGTTTAACGAAAAAAATGAAAGAGATTTACTGTTAAAACTGGTAGAGCTTGCTAAAAAAACGTGCAGAGAAATGTTAAAAGTAACAATGTCCGAATCAATAAGATGGAAAGCATACCACGACAGTTTGACAGGTGTTTACAACAGATATGTCCTGGAAGAAGAACTGAAAAAGATAAGAGAACTGCGACTTGTCCCTGTAGCATTTATCCTGGTAGATATGGATGATTTAAAAAAAATCAACGACAACTACGGCCATGAAATGGGGGATAAAGCCATATATGCGGTTGCAAAAGCCGTTAAATCGGCAGTAAGAAGAAATGATGTTGTTGTCAGGATAGGCGGTGATGAATTCATAATAGTCCTACCCGGCATTACAGAAAGAGAAGTAAAAGAGATAATAGAAAGAATAGAGGAAAATGTTGCCAAGTCAGCATCGATATTCGGACTGCCGTTTAATCTAAGCGTATCCATAGGATATGAAATTCTTAAAGCTTATGAAGACCCTGAAGAAGCCATACTAAGAGCAGATAAGAACATGTATAAATGTAAAAAGTGCAGGAAGAACGGCAACGGTAAATTTTAACTTTCCTTTAACCTCAATTTCTTTATGCGCCTTTTGTCTACATCGGCAACTTCAATCGTAAGATCATGAAATTTTATTTTTTCACCTTTTTTTGGAAATCTGCCCAAAGTTTTTAAAACAAAGCCAGCAATCGTTATATAATCTGCTTTTGAAGGAAGAGAAGTTTTCAAGTACCTGTTTATCTCATTTATCTCTACTGAACCGTCAACGACTAAAGAACCGTCAGAAAGCTTATTTACAAGTGGATGTTCACCTCCAAACTCATCATCAATCCTTCCAACTATCTCCTCAAGTATATCCTCAATGGTAACTATCCCCAAAGTGGAACCAAACTCATCAACAACAACAGCCATCTGAGTTTTTGCTCTTCTTAACTCTTTCAAAGCATCAATAAGGCTCATATATTCAGGAAGAACAAGAATAGGCCGCAAGAAGTTTTTAACAGAGGCAAACTTATCATTTGCATCAAGAAGGTCAGTTATCAATATATAGCCTACAATATCATCAAACCGCTCCCTATAAACGGGCAATTTTGAAAATCCAGTTTTATTAAAGAGTTTTAAAGCCTCTTTTACACGGGAATTCATATTAACAGCAACTACATTTACCAGCGGAACATAAATATCACCTAACGTCTTCTCTTTCAAACGAAGAACATTTTTAAGTATTTTTCTCTCGGTTTTTTCAAAAGCAGAACGGGAAGCACTCTCAACCAGAAGTTCAAGCTCCTCCTTCGTAACAAAAGGATTTTTCTTTGTTTCTTCACCAAAAAGGTTTGTTAAAAATCCCGCAACAAAAGTAATAAGCAATGTTAAAGGCCTAAAGAGCCTGTGAAAGAAATAGAGAGGGTAAACTATCTTAAAAGCAACTTTATCTGAATATTTCTGAAACAAACTTTTAGGAATGAGCTCTCCAAAGGTAATTGTAAGAGGCGTAAGTGTAGCTACCGTAAAAAGCTCAGGATATTTCCCGATAAAAGGATATGTTGAAGATGCACTATCTATAACAAAAGCCGTGAAAAGCGTTGCAGCAGAAACAGTAGATATGTTCGTTCCAACTAAAGTAGTAGCAAGAATCTTCTCTGGTTCTTTCAAAAGCTGATTCAACAAAACTGCAGCCCTATCACCTCTTTTAAGGCGCTTTTTCAGCTCAACACGACTAACAGAAATAATGGCTATCTCGCTTCCCGAAAAAAACGCTTCAAATGCAACACAAATTAAGATCGCAACTATGTAAAAGCCACTCACTCACTCTCTCTCCACTATTATAGATTTAATCCTGTTACCTTCCATCCTTTCCACTTTTAGCCTGAGACCGTTCCACTCTACGCTGTCTCCCTTTTTAGGAATCCTATCAAGAAGTCTCATAACAAGTCCACCGACAGTATCGACATCCTTTTCTTCTTCTGTTATTTCATCAATGCCGAAAAAGTCTTTAAAATCTTCTATACTAACACTTGGATTAACTCTGTATTTCTTATTTTCTATCTTTTCAAAATCTTTCTCTTCCGTCTGCCTCTCATCAGGAATTTCACCAATAAGAGAAGAAAGAATATCATCAAGAGTAACAATTCCAGCTGTATTTCCATACTCATCAACAACTATTGCAAGGTGTTTTTTCTTCCTCTGCATTTCCTCAAGAAGATCGTCGATCTCTTTAAACTCCGGAACGAAAAAGGGTTTATCTGTAAATTCAACAACGGGTCTTTCAAAGTCCTCATCTTTCAACTGAATAGGAATAATCTTCCGCGTATAAAGAATGCCTTTTATATCATCAAGGTCTTTACCATAAACCGGAATACGAGAAAACCGTCTCTTTTTAATCTCATTCAAAGCGTCCTTTACTTTCATATCGGCAGGAAGAGCAAAAACTTCGTGCTTGGGAACCATTATTTCTTTAACATCACTTTCGTCAAGGTCAAGAGTCCGATCAATTAAATCCTTCTCTTCTTTAGCAATCACTCCTTCCTTTGCCCCCTCCTCAACCAGAATCATAAACTCTTCGTCGGAAATGACTTTTTGCTCGCTGAAAAGTTCAATACTAAAAGGTTTCAAAATTAAAGAAACAAACGTAATAAGAACAGCTCTTATCGGCGTGAGAACAAAACTTACAAGTTTTATAAATCTCACAACAAAAAATGCATATTTTTCGCTGTATTTAACGGCAAAAGTTTTCGGAGTAACCTCTCCAAAAAGCAGAAGAGCAATAACCGTAGAAGGAACAGCGTATATGGAACCTCTCTCTCCGAAAAGATCCATGAAAAGAAGGGCTGCTGTTGAAGAAATGGCAATGTTGACCATTTCATTACCTATAAGAATTGTTGCTATGAGCTCGGCAGGATTTTGCAGAAAATTGTAGATTTCCTTTGCTGTCTTATCACCTGCAAGAGCAAGTCTCTCTAACCTTAAACGATTAAGAGAAAAGAAAGCCGTTTCAGAAGCGGAAAAAAGGGCCGAGAAAAGCAGGAGAACCGCCAGAATCAGCCCTTCTGTTATTACGCTACTACCACCGCCCGGGTCCATCTCTTACGACTCTCCGTGATGAATCATCTTATTAATTATAAAGTTTTGGGCAGCGGTGATAAGGTTGTTTGTCATCCAGTAGAGAACAAGACCTGCCGGAAACTTCGCAAACATAAACGTAAAGACTATCGCCATAACATAAAAGATCTTCTGCTGCTCCGGATTTGCACTGGGCGTCAGCTTTTGCTGGAGAATCATTGAAAGACCCATGAGTATAGGAAGAATATAGGTAGGATCCGGTGTTGAAAGATCTTTAATCCATAAAAAGCTTACACCCTTTAACTCAACGGCATTAAGAAATATCTCATAAAGAGCAAAAAAGACGGGAATCTGAAGAATCATAGGCAGGCAACCACCCATTGGATTCACGCCTTCTTCTTTATATAACTTCATCATCTCTTCGTTTAATTTCTTCGGATCCTTTGAATACTTTTTCTTAAGCTCCTCTATCTTGGGAGCCAGAACCTGCATTTTTTTCATGGATTCAAAACTTTTATGTGTAAGAGGATGCATTATGATTTTTATAATCAAAGTGATAAGAATAATTACAAGACCATAATTAGGAATAAATCTGTGGAGGAACAGGAAAAATTTGAGAAGTGGTTTTGCAAGAAATCCAAATATCCCAAAGTCTATAGCTTTATCCATACCAAGTTTCTCGAGCTGAGACAGCTCTTTAGGTCCGAAAAAAGCTTTAAAAGTAGCTACATGATTGTTAACGATAGATCTACCGTCTGAAGCTACAATATCAACTGAAAAAGCAGAATCTTTTACAGCACATAGGAAATATTTATCTTCTTCTCCAGCCCACTTTACCGAATTAAAAGCGACAGATTTTATCTTCTTCGCATTTATTCTTTCCACTTTTCCGTTTGAAAGTTCAATAACAGGACCTATATGTCCCATACGGGAAGTATGAGCTTCGTTTACTTTTATGCCAGGTCCGATTATTACAGACAATTTTGCACCTTTAAGGCTTTCGTTAACATCAATTACATAACTATCAGGATGGAAAGTAAGTTCTTTAATAAATTCTCTACCGTCAGGCAACGTCCCTCTAAGAACAATTTTTCTGGGAGATTTCGTGACAGAAATCTCAGTAACATCCGACTCAAGAGGTGTTTCCATAAGCCATGTATTAACTGTCTTATTATCGGATACGGTTGTAAGAGGGTAAATGTTAAGTTTTTTTGCCTCATCCGAAACAAGCTCAGCTTTATACTTTTTAACATAGAAATCAACAACCGCTCCGTTAACTTTAGAAATTTTAGCTCTATAAAGAGGTGTCTCGATATTTATGAAGGAATCAAGGTGTTTAAGTCCTTCAACAGGGAAACTGTAATCCTTTTTGTTCTCTGCAACCGTAGCAACTTCTGCAGTTTTCTTAACTTCCTGCTGCTTATTTTTGTTAAACCTTGTAAAAAGAGCAAAAACCAAAAATGTTATGGCAACAGCTTGAATAATTACAAGCAACTTCTTGTTCTGTTCCTGATTCATACTCACTCTCCAATTCTCTAAATTTTACGGATAATCTATTCCGCCTGAAGAAAAAGGATTACACCTCAAAACACGCCAAACAGCCTTCAAACTTCCTTTAAAAACTCCATACTTTTCTATCGCAAGGATAGCATAATCGGAACAGGTGGGATAAAAGCGGCAACTTTTGGGCAAAAAAGGAGAAACAAACCTTTTATAACCTTTTATAACACTTATCATTAAAGCTTTTAACATTTCTTTTCCCTTAAAATTCCTGCCCTGCGGGCAAGTTTTAAAAAGTCCTTTTCCACATCAGAGTAAGAAGCATTCTTCATACCTTTCTTTGCAATAAAAACTATATCACAGGGATAAAGTTTATGTTTATTAAGCCTGAAAACTTCTTTCATTAAGCGCTTTGCCCTGTTTCTGTCAACAGCCCTTTTCGAAAAACGCTTAGAGGCTATAAATCCTGCCCTGGGTTGCCCACTGTTTCTCAAAATAAAATAAAGAGCCAGGGTGACACCACCAAGGCTCTTACCCGATTCAAAAACATATTTAAAATCACGACTCTTTTTTATTCTATCCTCTTTAGAGAGGAAAAAATTTACCTTCTTCTCCACTCGTCACTTACCGTAAGCTTCTTACGGCCCTTTTTCCTTCTTCTTCTAAGAATTTCCCTTCCTGTCTTGCTCTTCATTCTCGCTCTAAAACCGTGAACTCTCTTTCCGTGTATTCTACTTGGCTGATAAGTTCTCTTTGTTGACAATTTGCACCTCCTAAATCTTTAAATGAACAAACCTGATCGGAATTTAAGATTTTGTAGAAGGAAATTATATGCAACCTTTTCGTTTTGTCAAAAAATCAAATACGTTCATCCAGTTTCAAAAACTGCCTTGCCATCTTTAACATCAATCTTCTCTCTTCGGAAGCAACAACTTTTTTTAAATAAACGATCTCGTCAGGATGAACAACAATAAAGTCAAAACCAGAACGGACAAGCTCCCTTACGAGAGAAAGATTGGGTGAAAGAATCGAACCTTCATCTGTAAAAAGCTTTCCGTAAGCACCCTTGAATACACTGCCGGTTATAAAAGGAGTCTCCTCTTTTATAAAAGATGGAACGTCATGAACGATCAAAACGCCGTCGGTTGCAACCCAGACATTCGTAAAACCTTTATTCCTTGCTTCTCTAACAGCATTAATCTCCTCTTTATTACGAACACTTACAACAACAGGTTTCGGAAAAGCGGCTTCGGCCGTCTCAAGCAACACCTTCTCAAACATCTCACCTATAACACCTGAAATATTAAAGTAAATGCCGTCGCACGGAAGAAAGCTAATCGTCCTTGCAATATCCACATCCGTCACCTCGGCAAGAATCCTAACACCTGTTGGATAAAACGGCGCCTCTTCCAGAACGGAAAGTTTTCTTAAAAGTTCTCTCTTCTCCTTCAGTCCAACCACCGAAATATCTGTAAAAAACGGCCTCCCGTCTTTTGAAATAACAAAATCAAGCTTTATGGTTCTGCTAAAGTTCTTCTCTATAGAAAGGGCAAGTTTTGCTAAAACAAGAACCTCTTCATCAGAAAGACTTGCCATTAAAGCTCTATCATCGGAAATTTCAAATTCGGTAATATTACCAGTTTCAGAATCTATAGAAAGCTCCGTATATTTTCTAACAATCTCCTTTTTTATTCTCCAGAACTCAAACGTTTCCTTATCAACTCTATATTTATCAAGATTCAGTTTATTACCTTTTATATATCCACATATTCCCCAGCTCGATTCTATAATAACAGTATTATCACCGGTCAACGGATCGGAAGAATAAAGGAATCCAGAACTTCTCGCATCTATCATCTCCGAAACTATTGCTATATCTCCCATATCCTTCACTATCTGCAAAACAGCCTTTCTAAGTTTTTCAAAAGAAGATATATTAAAAAAGGTAACTCTCCCCTCTTTTTTTCCGGTTTTAGCAATAAACCTGCTTGCTCCTGACTTCTCTTTTAAAAGTCTAAATCCTTTTTCAATTTCATCTTCCGAAGCTTCCGGGAAAACAACAATACCTGCCGGAACCGGCGCACCGCTTGCAACAAGAACTCCAAAATCGTCAAGCTCTTCTGGACCTCTCCTAACTATTTCTTCTATAAAGATGACATTACGTAAACCTGTTTTTAACGTTAAAAGCTCCTTTATCCTACCAACAGAAACAGATATTTTCAAAAGAGACAATCTTCTCACTATAGATTCATGAACTCTCCTTATCTCTTCATCTATAGACTTCTCATCAGGTTCGTCTTCCATTCTCAAAACAGTTTGCCCACCTTGAAAAAGAAGTGTTATCACTTTACCCGACGATTGATAAAATTCCGTCTGAACATGAAAATCCCCCACACCAGTTCTAACATTTGTATTTAAACTCCTAACACTCTTCATGTTTTCCTCCTGCATTTAATTAAATATAGCATATATTTGAAGCAACTTTATATCATATACCCCTTGACAAATCACGAATTTGAATGTAAATATTGCGTGCTTTCCCGCAAAAATTTTTTCAGGAGGTAAGAATGGAAATCGTAAAGCTGGAAGCTACCCGCAGAGAAAAAACTGGTAAAGGGGTAGCAAGAAAGTTGCGCAGGGAAGGCCTCCTTCCAGCAGTTATCTACGGCGGAGGGAGACCGGAGGCTACACCAATCGCCATAAAGGCGAGCGACCTGAAAAAACTCAAACACCACTCAGGTCTTATCTACATCAACGTTGAGGGAGAAGAGAGAGTTTGCATCCTCAAAGAGATTCAATACAACTACCTCGGTGATGTTCCAATTCATGTTGACTTCCATGAAGTAACATTCGGAGAAACAATTGTAACAACGGTAGAACTCGAATTCGTAGGAACACCTATTGGTGTTAAAGAGGAAAACGGCGTTCTCGAAATCTTCTTCAGAGAAGTTGAAATCGAAACACTCCCGAGAAATATCCCGGAAAAGCTTGTCATCGATATCTCCAACCTACATGCAGGAGATGCTCTTCACATAAGTGACATCCCCGTTCCTGAAGGTGTTAAAATCCTTGAAGATCCAGAAACAGCCGTAGTTGTTGTTTCCGAAACAGAAGAAGTTGCTGCAGAAGAGGGCGAAGAGGAAGGAACTGAAGAGGCTACTGAATAAAAATGATTAAACTCATAGTTGGACTTGGAAATCCTGGAAAAGAATATGCGTTTACCAGGCACAATGTGGGCTGGTGGGTGCTCGATAAAATTGCCCACAAGTTTAACGAAGAGTTTTCAAAAGAGAAATTTAAAGGCATTGTGGCTGAAATTCCGGGGAAAGCTGGAAAAGTAACGTTGCTAAAACCGCTTACATATATGAACAGAAGCGGAGAAAGCGTTATAGAAGCAGTTAAGTTTTATAAACTTAAACCGGAAGAGATACTTGTTATTTCCGATGACCTGGACATGCCTGTCGGGAAAGTCAGAATGAGACTAAAGGGAAAGCACGGCGGGCATAGAGGGTTAATGTCGATAGAAAAACATCTCGGAACTGATAAATTTCCGAGGCTTAAAATAGGTATCGGAAGGCCTGCAAGAAAAGAAGAAGTTGTAAACTATGTATTACAGCCGTTTACAGGCGAACAGCTAACAGTAATAGAACAGGCTGTTGAAAAAGCAGCCGATTGGGCATCAGAAACCATAAACGGAAAGCCTATAGAAGCTAAAAGTGCCAGCTTCTAACCTACAAAGGAGGTAAGGAATGAGAGAATACTATTATGAAACAGTTTATATACTTAGACCAACTCTTTCTGATGAAGAGATAGAAAAAGCCATTGAAAAGGTAAACAACGCCGTAGAAAAATATAACGGTAAAGTTCTCCACATAGACAAATGGGGAAAGAAGCAACTTGCATACCCGATTAACGATTACCAGATGGGCTATTATGTTCTTCTCCATATTCACACAAATGATAGGAATTTCGTTAAAAACCTTGAAAACTTCTTCAGAATTAATGAAGACGTCATAAGATTCCTCTCTTTCAGAATAAAACCTTCCGAAGTAAAAGGTTTAAAGAAAGAAGAAGCTAAATCCGATTCTGAGGCAAATAATGGCTAATTTAAACAAAGTTTTTCTAGCCGGAAGACTCACAAGAGACCCGGAGCTTCAGCATACAAACTCCGGAACGCCGTTTACACGATTCACAATCGCAGTAAACCGCAGTTACAAAGACAAAAACGGGAACTGGCAGGAGGAAACCTCATTCATTGACATAGTCGTATGGGGTGATGCTGCAGACAGAGCGGTGAGCAGATTCAACAAAGGCACCGAGATTCTGATTGAAGGAAGGCTCCGTCAATCAACCTGGGAAACGAACTCCGGCGAAAAACGTTCAAGAATTGAAGTAGTTGCAGATAGAGTCCAGCTTCTAAGCCAGCCGGCGGGAAGAGGACGGGAACAAGAAGACATTGATGATATTGAATTTTAAGGAGGTTTAAAATGGCAGAACAGAGAAGATTTGTTAGAAGAAGAAAATACTGTAAATTCTGCGCGCAAAAGATTGAACATATAGATTACAAAAACGTGGAACTTCTCAAGCCTTTCATAAGTGAAAGAGGAAGGATTATTCCTAAAAGAATTTCAGGCGTATGCTCCAAGCATCAGAGACAGCTTGCAAGAGCCGTAAAAAGGGCAAGACACCTTGCACTATTACCTTTTGTTAAAGTGGACTAATGAGAAACGTTAAGATATCCCTTATCCTTTTTGCTATTATATCCCTGGCCGGAGTGGCAATGGGATACGGGGCCTTTGCCGCTTTTGGTTGGGGACTATCCCTTTTCATTCCCGTTACACTCTTCATGGGAATAGAAAGGGAAGGATTTGCATTTTCCAGTATGGCAATATTAGCAGGAATAGGGATTGTATGGATTATCGGCGGATGGGAAGTAGCCCTAAATGTAATAGAAATGACAATACCAGGCTATATTACCTGGTTTTCACTAAAGAAAGAGATCAAAAGAGAGAGGCTGGCTCTCCTATTAACACTATACTTTTACATCATATCCATCGCTGAAGATCTGTTCTACGGCCCGCCAAAAGACATAGACCCCATCAAGGCAATTATTCCTTTCAGATGGGGACTTTACTTTTACACATCGGCTCTATTTGCGGTAATAATAATGGGAACTGTGGCACTTGTAGCGAAAAAGGAGGTTGATTTTAAAAAGATAAATTTTGGAGCCACACCGGTTGCACTGTTTATACTCAGCGGTATAGCCGCTATTTTAAAGTGGTTTCCTGTTATTCAAATAGTAGGGGCAAATGCCCTTATAGCAACCTGTGGATTTTTTCTCATTCAGGGCTTTGCAGTAGCCACAGCGGTCATAGAAAAATGGCAACCGCTGAGCAGAATAATCACCTTTTTTATGGCAATACTGTTTCCGCTGGCAGCACTGGTTATAATAACATTGGCAGGACTTTTTGACTTCTGGTTTGACTTTAGAAAACTTAAAGGAGGGTTGCAATGAAGGTAATCCTGATTCAGGATATGGAAAATCTGGGAAAGGTTGGTGATATCGTCGAAGTTAAAGACGGATACGGTAGAAACTACCTTATTCCTCAAGGAATCGCTCTTCCAGCAACAGAATCCAACGTTAAAAAAGTAAAGAACGAAATCAACGCTCTCAAAAAGAAAGCTGCAAAGCAGATGGAAAAGTTCAAAGAACTTGCAGAAAAACTCTCTTCCGTAAGAGTAACGATAAAGCACGAAGCCGGAGAAGAGGGAAAGCTTTTCGGCTCTGTTACAACATCACAGATTGAAAAAGCTCTCCACGAAGCAGGATACGAAGACATAGAGAAGAAGCAAATCATACTTGAAAAACCGATAAGAGAAACAGGAACATACGACGTTAAAATCCATCTTTTCCAGGATATCGAAGCCACTATTACCGTTGATGTCGTTCCTCTAAAGAAAGAGAAGTAATCTATCGGTGGCTGCCCTGTGCAGCCCCGTTTCTCCAAAATTTGCAACCATCAATCAAAGGACACCCTTCACATAAAGGCTTTTTTCTGCAAAACTCCTTACAGTGCTTAACTATAAGTGCGTGAAATTCACTGAAAAGCTCGATATCTTTCGGTAGAGAGCGTTCCACTTTCTCCCTTAAAACATCGTAATCAATTTTCTCAGAATCTATAAAACCCATACGGTAAAAAAGCCTCTTCGTATAAGCATCAACAACAAATATCGGTTTCTCAAAAGCGTAAAGAATCATTGAATCTGCTGTTTCCCTACCAACACCTTTAAGATTTAGTAACTTTTCCCTTAAAGAATAAAGTGGCAGAAGCGAAAGCTTTTCAAAACCACCATTATCTATAAGAAACTTCGCAAATATTTTCAATCTCTCTGCCTTCTGGTTGAAAAAACCCGCCGGTCTGATCAACTCTCTTAAACGCTCATCTGGAACCTGAACAATAGCATAAGGGGAAAGTAAGTTTTCTTTCTTCAAATTATGTATTGCTCTTTCCACATTTGTCCAGGCTGTATTCTGAGTTAAAATAGACCCCACACACACCTCAAACTTTGTTTCGGCAGGCCACCAATATTGAGGCCCGAAAAATCGAAATAGACGATCAAAAACCGTTCTCATCAAATCTGCCCCTTTCCTCATATTCTAATACCAAATTGATTGCTAAAAACATCTTTTTGCCCTAAATTTATACAGAGCGGTTAAGAGCTGTCTGTGTTCATCGCATTCATATTCCGTGTGAAGAGCGGGTGTTTTGCCCGCTCCTTTTTATTTCACCCCAAACAAATTTAGGAGTGAACCATGAACGAGGAAAGAGTGTCTCAACTTATAGAAAAAGTAAAAGAACTTTTACTTCCCATACTGGAAGAAGGAAACTTTGAGCTGATTGATACAGAGTTTGTAAGAGAACCAATAGGTTGGGTTTTAAGAATCTACGCTGACCGCGAAAATGGAGGCATTACAATCTCAGATTGTCAGTGGATAAGCGAAAGAATAGGTACAATTCTTGATGTTGAAGACTTAATACATCACCCCTATAACCTGGAAGTATCTTCTCCAGGTCTTGACAGACCTTTGAAAAACCAAAGAGATTTTGAAAAGCAAATTGGAAGCGTTGTAAAGATTAAGACAATAGAACCTCTTGACAATCAGAGAAATTTCAAAGGTGAAATCCTCTCTGCAAATGGCGAAGGCGTAACGATCCATGACGTATCAAGAAACGCAGAAGTAGAAATACCCTTTGAAAAAATCAAAACAGCAAAGCTTGATCTTGACTCTCTTTTTAACAAGTGAATAAGGAGGAAACAATGGAAAGCCTTGGAAAAACCATAGAAATGTTATGCAAAGAGAAAGGTATATCAAAAGAGGATGTAATTTCAGCCGTTAAAACAGGCATAATAAACGCTGCCAAAAAAGCCGGATACAGAGGAAACCTTGTCGTTAAAATAGACGAAGACGGTAAGGACTTCGGTATATATCAGGAAAAGGAAATTGTAGAAACCGTTGAAAATCCTGACTACCAGATTACTCTTGAAGAAGCAAAAGAGATAACCGGCGAAGAAAAAGAGATAGGCGACAAAGTTTTAGTAGAAATCAAAGCAGAAGAACTCGGCAGAATAGCCGCAAAAGCCGCCGCACAGGTTATCCATGAAAAGATAACGGAAGCTGAAAGAAAAGCTCTATACGACTATTATAAGGAAAAAATTGGAAACATAATCTCCGGAACGATAAAACAAATAATGAGAAACGGAGACATTGTAATAGACCTCGGAAGAGTTATTGGCATTTTACCGAAAGAAGAACAGATATCTAAAGAGAGATACCGTCTTGGTGAAAGAATAAGAGCATACATATACGACATAGTTTTTGATTACAGACAATACAAAAAGAGAGGTAAAAGTAGAATAGGTGATTATCCGCCACCTTACGTAATCCTATCAAGAACACATCCCAAATTTTTAAAAAGGCTTATGGAAATCGAAATACCAGAAGTTGCAGAAGGACTTGTAGAGATTAAAGCCGTTGCAAGAGAACCGGGAATAAGAGCCAAAGTGGCAGTAGATACAAAAGAAGAACACATAGACCCGGTAGGAGCGTGCATAGGCGTCAAAGGAAGCCGAATTCTGCCTGTATCACGAGAACTTTCCGGAGAAAAGATAGAAATAATAAGGTGGACGAACGATATTGCGGAACTTGTTGCTAGGGCTTTATCACCTGCAAAGGTTCTTCATGCCGAAAGTTATGAAGACGAGGACGGCGAATTAAGAGTAGAAGTAGTCGTCCCTGACGACCAACTATCCCTTGCAATAGGTAAGCACGGTGTCAACGCAAGACTTGCATCAAAACTTGTTGGACAGATAGTTGGAATAGATATAATCAAAGAGTCCGACTTTAAAAAGATACAGGAGCTTGAATCTCTTGAAACCGAAGAGTGATATGCCGGAAAGAACCTGTGCTGGATGCAGAAAGAAGGGAGAGAAGGAAGAATTTATAAGATTTGTCATATTCGAAAACAAACCCTTCCCGGACATTAAAGGAACATTGCCCGGGAGGGGCTTTAACGTATGTCCCCGCAAAGACTGTATCAAAAAGTTTGTAAAAAAAAAGTTCAAAGGAAAAATCTCTCACGAAAGTATCATAGAAGAGACGTTGAACCAGCTCAAAAATTATCTCCTCTCATTGCTCTCAGTAGCCCATAAATCAAGAATAACAATAGTTGGTCAGGACAACATAAAGAAAACGAAACCGGAAAAGGGAACACTTTTCATCTCTAAAGGCCTCAGCAGGAAAACTGCAGAAAATCTTGAAAAATACGGAACAACCGTAATAAAGGGTATATTATCAAACGAAGAAATAGGAAACGCTCTAAAAAAAGAGGCAGAAATAGGAACCGTCTTTGTGAAACCTATAGGCATAGGAAAGAAAATCGAAATAATAGGAAAAAAACTAAAAAGTCTGCTTAAGTGACATCCTCTCATCAGCAAACCCACAAACCTTCAAAAATCTGTTAAACTCATAAAAGCGACATATTTTGGGGAGGAAACATTGAAAAGGGACATCCTAGCATTTGGATCAATCGTCATAGATAACCTGATGATAGTAGATAAGTTTGCAGCTCTAAACGAAACGGTGCCTGTAAAAAAATACCGATACACTTACGGCGGAGCCGGAGCAAATGTTGCTGTTGCTTCCGCAAGATTAAAAGCAAAAAGTGGTCTTTTTGCAGTTTCAGGCTATGATTTCAAGAAGATGAACTATGAAAAATGCCTGACCGAGCAAGGTGTAGACATAAGAGGTGTTATACGTACATCTGAATTCCCGATGGCAAGAAGTTTTATTTTGAGCAAAGAAGAGAGCGAAGATCAGATTCTATATTATTATGAAAGCAAAAAAGCCGTAGCACAACTTTTATTCCATAACATTCATCTGGCAAAAACACTGGCAAAAGAATACAAAATACTCCACTTTTCAACCGGACACTTTGAATTTTACAGAAGGTTTCTAAAAAAATACAAAGGAGAACAAATAATCAGTTTCGATCCTGGACAGGAAACATTTTCCTATCCTTACAGAGTAATAAGGCTACTTAAATATTGTCATCTATTATTCATGAACAATCACGAAGCAAAAAGGATAAAAGAAATTCTAAAGCTGAAAAGCATAAAAGAGATAAAAGGACCTTCGTTAATATGCATCTCTTTAGGAGCACAGGGGGCAATAATCCTTTTTGATGGAAAGTTCTATCGTATTCCTGCTGTAAAACCGACCAGAGTCATCGATCCAACAGGGGCCGGAGACTCTCACAGGGCAGGATTTCTAACGGCACTTCTTAAAGGTTATGACATAGAAACAGCCGGAAGAATAGCTTCTACCGTTGCATCATTTACAATAGAAGCGGAAGGAGCACAAACCAGCCTTCCAACATGGGAAAAAGTGGCCAGAAGATACGAACATTTCTTCAAAGAACCTTTACCAGAACCAAGCCTTTCATGGGAAAAAACAATAAAAATGATACTTGAAACCAAGCACAAATGTTAGATTACTCCTCCCCCTGCTTCAATCTCGTTAAAAACTGTTCAACACTATCTGAAAGATCCAGTTCCGTCGTTGTAAGATCCCATCTTATACTTGACTTAACCTTATAATCAAGCTGTATTTCAAAGTTTGATAAAATCTCCTCAATCCTGGTCAAAACCTTTACCTTTGATTCTACATTTTTATCAAGAATATAAATGATACCTAAGGAGAAATCATCAAACAGAAAGAGCGTATCCGTCGGCCTTATGTGGCTATCTATATAATTGATAATGATATCCCTCAACTCTTGATAATTACCAAGATGAAACTTTATCCTTATACCTAAAACCGTTTTATTTCTTTCAAAAGACATCCTTTTAATAAGCCTGCTTAAACGATATTTGATAAATTTCTCTTTAGGAACAATAGTCGAAATGTCTATAAGGTCCTGATACGATTCAAGAGTCTTGGCAAGAATCAAGACAGCTTCTTCAAACTCTTCCAGTTTTTCTATACCGTCTTTAAATAATTTCCTCGCTTCCCCTATATACTGCTTCAGAGCCTCTGCTTCTATCACCATTTCCCCCAAAAATCACTTAAAAATAGATTCTCTATCAGGCACCTTAGCCCAATCTTCGAGAAATCTCTCAATACCTATATCCGTCAAAGGATGCTTAGCAAGCTGGGTAATTACCTTAAACGGAATAGTCGCGATATCGGCACCGATGAGAGCAGCTTCAAGAACATGCTTAGGATGTCTTATACTTGCAACAATTATCTCTGTCATAAATCCATAATTGGCATAGATATCAACAATCTGAGATATAAGCTCCATTCCATCATGTCCTATATCATCAAGCCTGCCAACAAACGGAGAAACGTAAGTGGCACCGGCTTTCGCCGCTAAAAGTGCCTGAAGAGGAGAAAAAACAAGTGTAACGTTGGTTCTTATCCCCTCTTCAGAAAGGATCTTAACTGCTTTTAATCCCTCAGTCGTCATAGGAATTTTAATAACAACATTTTCTCCGAGTTTTGCAAGTTGCCTTGCCTCATCTACCATACCTTTTGCATCTAAACTAACAACTTCAAGACTAACAGGCCCATCAACAAGTTTAAGAATTTCATTTACTACTTCTTTAAAAGGCCTTCCTGTTTTTGATATGAGTGTAGGATTTGTTGTAACTCCATCTATTAAACCAAGCTCAACTGCTTCCTTTATCTCGTTAACATCAGCTGTATCAATGAAAAACTTCATATAACCTCCTAAACTTCAGATATTATTTACGACAAAGCCTATTTTAGCATATTCATTAGAAATGAAATATTATCCCTGCCGAAAAAAGATTCCAGAGTAATAGATTCTTTCTTAAATATCCCTGCCAGAAAAATAAGCAATAGAAGTGCAACAATTATCTCTGAAAGTTTACCACTTTTTAAAAGCTTAAAGGAAAACCTTTGGCGATAGGAAAATCCAACAGGGACGCCAAGAGGTGTAAGAGAATCCAGCAAAAGATGAGAGGCATAACCCAGAGAAAAGGATAAAACGTCTCTGAAAATAACAGATGGAATAACATCCTTAAAAAAAAATAACATAAACGTCAAAATTACAGGTATTGCCACATGATGTGTTATACCTCTATGAGAATTAAAAAGCGTTCTCTTTTTCGGGAAGCCTTTTTTCAAATCAACATCGGGAAAAACAGAACCGAAAACAGCCGGAAAAATCGGCAACTTAAAGTAAAGAGCAACCGCAACTCCGGCAAGAATATGAGTGCCCGTCGTCATATAATAAACTCCCTTATAAAGGGATTATCAAGTAACTCCTGTTTAACCGTTGTTGTAGGACCATGACCAGGAATAATAACCGTATCTTTATTAAGTTTATCAAGAAGCCTCACTATAGACTTTTTCAGCGTCTCATAATCACTTCCGGGAAGATCATAACGGCCAATGCTACCTTTAAATATCAAATCTCCAACAATTACAAAATTATCATCTTCATTAAATAGAGATATACTTCCGGGAGAATGACCGGGAGTGTGAAAAACTTTGAATTTATACTTTCCAATCTCAAGAACATCACCATCATTAATCGTTCTGTCCGGCGGAGGAGAATACTCTGCACCGATACTTCTGCCGAAATCGGATTCGATCCAGCGGTTAATACTCTCAGCAGCCGCAGGATGCATTAAAAGCTCGGCATCAGAAAACTCTATCTTTGCCCATGCATTCTTGGCCACATGGTCTGGATGTTCGTGAGTATTAACTATATAATTTACCTTTACATCGTTTCGGTCTGCTACTCCAACTATCTCATCAAGCTCACCTGCAGGATCGACAATCATACCTTCTTTACTTTCGGGATCATAAACAAAAAGGGTATTAACCGTCAAAAGCCCCAGGGGAAATATCTTCACCACCATGACCGTTCTCCTCTTTAAAAACTATAAAATCAGAAACTTCATAAAGGTCTATATATTCATCAGCCGCAGTAATCAACTCCTTTGCGGTAATCTGTTTAAAAGAAAGAACTTCTACCTTTATGCCTTTAGCCTTAAGAAAGTTAACCAGATCGACAAAATCACCATCACCGCTCATAAGAACGGCAACATCTATCTTTCCAGACTCCGCCATTGCTATTGCGTCAATAGCTATACCCATATCCCAATCAGCTTTATATTCAATCTTATCCCAGCTATAAAACTTTTTGGGCTGTTTCAATTTAATCTCGTAACCTAAACTTTTCAAAACATATAAGAAACTCCCCTGATTAACATTGTCAAGGTCAACAAGATAAGCTATTGCTCTATGAAGCTTTCGTCCTCTAACGGCTATCTCAAGAAGCCTTTTAAAATCTATTTTCTTTTTAAGCGTATTCCTCGCACCGTAATAGAGATTCTGCATGTCAACAAAAACTGCAACATTTAAATGACCGTAAACAGAATCTCTCTCTATTAAATCTTTGGCTTTCATTCATTTCCTCCCATCACTTCCCTTAAAAACAAAAGAGGAGACTGGCATTTCAAACCTTTAGAAACCAAATCATTCAAAAAATCATAAGGATTTCCTATCTCATCAACAACTGCCAGTTTAACCCTGTTCTCTGCCATTGCATAGAGAACACCTCTGTGAGAAGGCGGTTTAGAAAGAATTATGCAGGTTACCCCCTTGCTCTTTAAGAACTCAACAAGCTCTATACCTCTTCCTTTCTCTATATTTTTAACAGGATTGACGTAAAGTTTGGCATTTTCTATCAGCTTTTTCTTCTTATCAACAACGGCAACAAGAATAAAATCACATCTTCCAAATCCCTCACACACTTTATCTTCCGAATCAAGAGGAATCGCTATCACCTGTTTTTCCGGCTCGTAAGGCTCAGGATGAATTATTACCTTCTCAACGAAAGGAACTTCTTTTTTTACCTGCTGTTCTATTGCATCTATAATTTTGTGAGCTTCTTCAAGGGAATCACAATCTACGTAAACTTCCGCCTCTATAAACTTGTAACTTCCAGAATTCCTCCCGCTTATAGACTTTATCCCAGCAACTTCTGGAAATTCATGCATGATGCTCTTAACCTTTTCAAGAGTCTCTCTGTCTATAGAAGCATCAAGCAAAACTTTGAGAGATTCAAGAAGTATTTCGAAACCGGCATGGAATATAAGCAATACAACTATAGCGACAGCTATCTTTTCTATCCACGGATAACCGGCATAGTTCGCGATAACACCAACTAAAACAACAATAGCACTGAACATATCAGTTTTAACATGCTCCGCATCAGCAATCAAACTCGGAGAATTAAGCTCTTCTCCCTTTTTCTTCTCATAAAGAGAAAACAGGAGCGTTAGAATAAGCGTTAACACAATAGCTCCAAGAGCTACCAGAAGATTCGTTATCCTCTCTTCCATTCCACCGAAAAGAGAATGTTTTGCTATTTCATATCCTGCAAGGAAAATCGCAAAAGAACTTATTATGGCAACTATATTTTCGACTTTGTAAAGACCGTAAGGAAAGTTTTTTGATTTCATATTCGCTATGGTTATACCAGCATAAACGGAAATCGCCGCTGCCAGATCGGATAGAGAATGAATTGCATCGGCTATCAAAGATGCAGAATTAGAAACAAGGCCTGCTGAAAGCTTAATCAAAAACAGAGTCAAATTTAAAAAAACCGACATAAGGGCTATTTTTTTCTTTTCTTTATATATCAAAACTCCTCCTTGTCAGTGTAAAAAGATTCTATTTCTTCAAGCAACTTCTCCTTTTTCTTCGCAATCTTTTTCCACTCTTCGACAGCACTTGTGTCGTTACCAGATTTTTTACCCCTTGCGCGTCTTATCTTAACCAGGGCAGGGACAGGTATCATTTTCCCCATTATAAGGGCTTCACCAACATTCAGAGACGAAAGCTGTTCCACAAGCTCACTGCTCAGAGCTTCCGCAGCCTGTTGAACGTGCCTCTGATCGCTCGGTTCAACAAGTTTCAAAATTATCATGTTGTTCGCCTGTGAAAGCGAATCCACATCAAGAGCCTTGGGTCTTTGACTTACAAGACAAAGACCCAATCCAAATTTTCTACCTTCTCTTGCAACCCTTGATATCCAGTATTTTGAACGGGTGCGTGCGGAAGAAGACGCAAGAATATGGGCTTCCTCAAGTATCGAGAAAACTGGAAATTCAAGCCCTCCGTCATACCCGTGAACATACCTTTTCCTCTTTTCAAGCATATTTCTTAAAACATGACTCACTATAATATCTGCTACCTTTTCATCAACATGCGAAAAATCGATAACGTTCAAACGTGCAGGCTCTATCTGCTCAGCAATCGGCTTCTGAAAAAGATCAAAAAGCTCACTGTAACTTTCTTTCATATCCTCAACTTTATTAATAACACCAATTATGGACTTTCTGTCCTCTCTTATGTCGCTATCTTTATCTGAAGCAAGCTCCTTATAATATTCAAGTTCCCCTAAAAGCCTTTCCCAGAAATTATCCACCTGAATCACACCGGTTGATATTTCATCTATAACTTTTTTGAACGCCCTTTTCAAATATCTGTCCTGAATAAAAGAATTATCATCAACATTTGCAAACTGCCTGAACTCTCTGTAACTCAGATGAACGGGATTGAGTTTTAAATCAAGTTTCTTAACGATACTTTCTCCATTTATTTTATAATCAAAGTTTACATACTCTCCATGCATATCAAAAACCAGTATAGAACCAAACTTCTCCAGCATACCTTCTATAATTACGGAAACTGTATTTGACTTCCCGCCACCGGTAACGGCAAGTATGGCAAGATGTCTGCTAACTATCTGGTCAACATCAACATAAACATCTACATCCTCTCTGGTAAGAAGAGAACCTATACATATTTTCTTTTCATCGCTTCCACCGAAAACTTTCTTTAAAGTGGACGATGAGGCAAGATAAACATCTGTCCCGGGTGGAGGAGGAACCCTCGGAATAAACATATTTTTGTCAACATCTCCCAGAATGGAAATCTTACCGTATAAAATCCTGTGATCACTTGAAATCTCTTTTAACCTGTTAACATCTTTAAAATCAAAATCATTATCAAACAAACGATTTGAACAGGACAAAGACTTTACAAAACCAAGAACGCGGGCATTCTCATACTCCAGCTCAACATAATCCCCGAGAGAAATGTTGCCTGGACTCATAAACGCAACTTCTCTGGGCGTTGATTCGTTAAGACATACTCCTACTTTTTCTCTTTCTTCTGCCATTGCAAGACTCCAACAAGAAGAGATATTTCATACGTGAATATATGATATATAACTAAAGAGAAGCAACTGTCTGTTATTTGCCGTCTTTTTCTTTCCGCATTTTATATTTTGTTGCATAAGTCAAAGCCTTACACAACTGCGCAAACTCAACAGGCTTAACCAGGTAACCATCTGCTCCTGCCTTCATTGCCTTTTCTTCTGAATCTCTGAAAGCATCGGCGGTAAGAACAAAAATTGGAACATCTATTCCTCTTCTCCTTATCTCTTTAACGGCAGTTAATCCGTCCATCTCCGGCATCTTTAAATCCATAAGTATAATGTCGTATTCGTTCTTTTCTGCCTCTTCAACCGCCTTTTTACCGTTGTCAACGATTCTCACGTGCTCTATTCCGAACTTCCTTTTCAAAAGCTCTCTTATAAATATCTGATTTACCAGGACATCTTCGGCAACAAGAACTTTCAGATTTTTATCAACATGCCTACAGCTTATAGATTTCATTGCTGATTGTCTGGCAGGTGCTTTGGTCTTCTTAAGTGTAATTAAAACATAGAATGTAGAACCCTTTCCGGGAGCACTTTCTACCCAGACATCCCCACCCATTATATTTGCGAGTTTTTTCGTTATAAAAAGCCCAAGCCCTGTTCCCTCAACTTTTTTACTTATATGACTTTTCACTTGAGAAAACGGCCTGAAAAGGAGCGGTTGCTTCTCATAAGGAATACCTATTCCTGTATCTTTAACATAAAATAGAAGCTTAACAAGATCCCCTTGGTCTTTTTTCTTCTTAAGACCCACTTCTATATAACCTTTTTCCGTAAACTTAGCTGCATTGGAAAGGAGATTGAAAAATATCTGCTTAACTCTCTTTTCATCTGCAACAACCCATATCTCATCTTCAGGGAAATTAAATTTAAGCTCCACACCTTCTTTAAGATTTGAAGATAAAGCATAAGCTGTTTCTTTCAAAACTTTTATTATGTTAAGAGGCTCCGTGTAAAGCTCTATCTGTTCAGCCTGAATCTTTGCCACATCAAGAATATCATTAACAAGGCTCAACAGCTGTTTCGCACTTGAAAGGGCAAGCTCCACATACTCTTTATCTTTTTCGTCAAGTTTATCCGATTGAGACAAAAGATTTAAAAATCCGATAATGCCGTTCAACGGAGTCCTGATATCATGAGAAATCGTGGCAAGAAAAATTTTCTGGCTTGAAAGCGCATTTATAAGATAGATAGCCATATCTTCAAGTGCTCTCGCTATATGGATAAGAAACTCTGGAATCTTAGAATAATCAATTGTTGACGGAATGTAACTCTTCCCTTCTCTTATCGCTTTTGAAACCTCCTCCCTGAAACGTTCTATTTCATCAGCTGCAACCATCGTCTCATCTTTAAGTCTTTTTAGCGTTCCATAGATCTGTTTATAAATTCCTCTATTGTCCGCCGGAACAATGCAGTTAAAACGATTCTCGCAAGTTTCACATGATCTAAGCCCTTTAAAACACTCTATCCATCTCAAAGTTGCCTGTGCAGCTTCTGCCCATTTATCGGATATAGTATTCAAAAGTTCACCTATATCTTTCCACTTACCTTCAAGGTCATCAACACGTATCTTCTCAATTCTGCCGGATTGGAAATTCTGAAGCATAAACTTTATTCTGCCAAGAAGTGTAAAGATTAACTTGGCTGTATCTTCCGCAGCTCTAAAAGCCTCTCCTATCTCATCATTTGTTTTATATTTATCAGGAACATTTGAAAGTTTACACACAAGCCCAGAGGGAATACTTGAAATGGCATAAGTTAACTTGCCTAACCTGTAAGAAACATCCCTTAACATTAAAGCTATCAAAACAAAGACAAAGGTTCCCAGAACTATATAAATACTCTCCAATTTATAAAAGAGCTGCCTTTCATCACTCTTCCTTAACCTATCCTCAATACGTCCAAATGCCTCCCTTATTGAAGCTGCTTCTCTTCTTATCTTCTCCAAAGGAACATTTCCGCTTAAAAGCTCTTTCTTCAAACGCTTCCATTGTTCATTGATTATCTTTATCTCAGCCGGACATCCTTTCTCTTTACATAAACCTTTATCGATCTCTATTTTTTCTTTCAAAGAAGACTCATGCTTTAAACCGGTAAAATGAACAAATTCTCCACCTTTTTCAAGAGCTGAAAGATTCTTTTCAAAGATAGAAATTGTTCTTTTTAAATCCTCTCTTTCCTTCCCCGAAAAATTTTTCTCGTAAGAAACAGCATAATCAAGGAGCATCCTTTCAAGAAGATACCTTTCAGTGCTGACAGCTTCAATCTTCTCATCTACCTTTTCACGAACGCGCATGCTATACATTCCGGTAGTTGCCGCCAAAAAACCAAAAAAACCCATTACAAAAAGGAGCAGTATGAACTTTGTCCTTATCTTCATCCTACCACCATACCTTAAATATATTTCAAACTTTAAATATATAGCGAAGAAGACTAACCCGCATTATAATCAGGCAAAAATACCATGATTTGAGATAGTAACATATATTTAGCCGTAACCAATACTTCGTTACAAAATTAGATGTTAAAATTTCATCACTATTTAAATCTAAGGAGGCATGGATGTCAGAAGAAACTTACAAAGGCAGAGCTTTTAAGTTCGGAGACGATATAAATACTGATGAAATCATACCTGCAAGGTATCTTAACACCTCAGATCCGGCAGAACTGGCAAAACACTGTATGGAAGATGCTGATCCTGAATTCCCCTCAAAAGTTCAAAAAGGTGACATAATCGTAGGGGGAAAAAACTTCGGATGCGGTTCTTCAAGAGAGCACGCCCCAATAGCGATAAAGGCTGCCGGCGTTTCAGCTGTTATTGCAAAATCATTTGCAAGAATCTTTTACAGGAACTGTATAAACATAGGATTACCCATTTTCGAATCACCGGAAGCAGTAGAGGGAATAGAAGAAGGAGATATCGTAGAAGTTAATCCGGCAACCGGAGTAATCAAAAACATAACAAAAGGAACCGAATTTAAAGCCACTCCGATCCCTCCTGAAATAAGAAAAATCATGGATGCTGGCGGATTAATGGAATACGCAAAACAGAAGCTTCAAGAAAAATAAAATTTAGGAGGCAAAAAGTTGAAAGAGTTTAACGTTGCGGTTCTTCCTGGAGACGGAATAGGACCGGAGATTGTAAAACAAGCTATAAAAGTTATGGATGCAGTTGCTGAAAAGTTTAACTTCAAAATCAACTACGAATACGGCCTTATCGGCGGAGCTGCAATAGACGAGACTGGAAATCCTTTTCCGGAAGAGACAAAAGAAATCGTTCTCAAATCTGATGCAGTTCTCCTCGGTGCTGTAGGTGGCCCCAAGTGGGACAATCTTGAATTCTCAATAAGACCAGAACGGGCACTCCTGGGACTGAGAAAACTCCTTAACGCCTTTGCAAACTTGAGACCTGCAAAACTTTACGACGAACTGATAGATGCATCTTCACTTAAAGCGGAAATTGTAAAAGGCGTTGACATAATGGTTGTAAGAGAATTAAACAGCGGTATTTACTTTGGTATCCCAAAAGGTATTTTTATCGATGGTGATGAAAGAGTAGGTATAAATACGCTCAGATACTATGAACACGAAGTTGAAAGAATTGCAAAGGTAGCTTTTGAAGTTGCTAGAAAAAGAGGCAAAAAAGTTACCAGCGTTGACAAGGCGAACGTCCTTGAAGCAACTGTCCTCTGGAGAGAAGTTGTTGAAAAAGTTCACAAAAACTATCAGGACGTTGAACTCAACCATATGTATGTTGACAACGCGGCAATGCAGATAATCAGATGGCCAAAGCAGTTTGACGTTATAGTTACAACAAATATGTTTGGTGACATTTTGTCTGACGCATGTGCCATGCTTACAGGCTCTCTCGGGATGCTCCCTTCTGCAAGCATCGGTGGAAGAATAGGCCTTTACGAACCGATCCACGGTTCTGCTCCTGACATTGCAGGTCAGAACATTGCAAACCCAATTGCAACAATAAACTCTGCAGGCATGATGTTTACATATTCCTTCCACATGCCTGAAGCTGAAAAAGCCATAGATAGAGCTGTCAGAGCAGTTCTTGCAAAAGGTTACAGAACAAAAGACATCATGTCAGAAGGATGCAAGGAAGTAAGCACTGAAGAAATAGGCGACCTAATAGCAGAAGAAATTAAAAAATAATTAATCTTTTGGAGCGGAGTTTCCGCTCCTTGTCAAATATTAAAAACTTCAGATAGTTTATCATTTTTACCATCATCAAAAATAATTTCATAATAAAAACTATTTTAAAATCGGATAGTTTAGTCGATCGATACGAAAAATTTAATGTTAAAATTATTAGCAATTCCAGAGTAAAAGCGGGCGTTTGACTACCTGAAGAAGAGATTTTAAAATAAGTGTGAAATTATGGGTAAACGGAGAATACGGTGACTTTTCAGGAATTGATTTTTAAACTGGAAACCTACTGGTCAGAAAAAGGCTGTGTCATAGGAAAAAGTTACGATGTAGAACAGGGTGCAGGAACAATGCACCCTTTTACATTTTTAAAAGTTCTTGATTCAAAACCGTGGAACATAGCTTATGTTCAAGCCTGCAGAAGACCAGCTGACGGAAGATATGGCGACAACCCGAACCGCCTGCAAAGATACTTTCAGTTTCAGGTTATTCTCAAACCTTCTCCTGAAAATGCTCAGGAACTTTATCTAGGCAGCCTGGAAGCCCTTGGAATAAGTCCCTACAAACATGACATAAGATTTGTTGAGGACGACTGGGAATCACCAACATTAGGTGCATGGGGACTCGGCTGGGAAGTATGGCTTGATGGAATGGAAATAACACAGTTCACTTACTTCCAGCAGGCAGGAGGTATAACACTTAAACCTGTTTCTGTTGAAATAACTTACGGCCTTGAAAGAATAGCAATGTATATTCAAAATGTAGATAGCGTTTACGACATAATCTGGACAGACGGAGTGAAATACGGAGACCTATACAAAGAATCAGAATATCAATGGTCCGTTTACAACTTCGAAGAAGCAGATGTCAATATGCTATTCAATCTCTTCTCCATGTATGAAAAAGAATCTAAAAGGCTTGTTGAAAAAGGATTTGTCCTTCCTGCCTATGACTACTGTCTTAAGTGTTCCCATGTATTCAACGTACTGGACGCAAGAGGCGCAATATCAGTAGCAGAAAGAGCTTCTTACATAGGAAGAGTCAGAAAACTGGCAAACCTTTGTGCAAAAGAATACTTGAAAAAAGAGAAAGAGGTAACAGCAGGTGAAGGCTGAAAATTTTATTCTCGAAATAGGAACCGAAGAACTTCCAGCATCTTTCATAGAACCAGCGTTAAAAAGTATAAAAGAGCAATTTAAAAAAATCCTTTTAGATTCAAAATTGTCAACAGAAAGTCTGGAAATTTTCGGAACACCAAGAAGACTTATTCTCATAGCATCTGGAATTCCCACAAAGCAACCTGATAGAGAAGAGATAATAACCGGCCCGGCATGGAAGGCAGCATTTGACGAAAACGGCAATCCGACAAGAGCAGCAGAAGGATTTGCCCGCTCAAAAGGCGTATCCGCAAAAGAACTGATAAAGATAGAAACAGAGAAAGGTATCTACGCAGGAATTAAGAGAACGATAAAAGGTAAAGAAACAAGAAACATCCTATCTGAAAAAATACCTGAACTTATCAGATCAATTCCTTTCAAAAAAAGTATGCGCTGGGGCAATGGAAACTTAAGGTTCGGAAGACCTATAAGATGGATATGTGCAATCTTTGGAAAAGAGACTGTGCCCTTCTCCATTGACGGAATAGAAAGCAGCAATCTTTCACGAGGGCACAGATTCCTATCCCCTGAACCTTTCGACGTTTCAGAGGTTGACGATTTTATATCAGAACTCGAATCAAGATACGTAGTAGCAGACGTTCAAAAGAGAAAATCCTTAATCCTTGACGGAGCAAAAGACCTTGCAGAAAAAGCAGGCTGTGTTCTTATAGATGATGAAGATCTACTGGAAGAAGTAACCAATCTGGTTGAATTTCCATATCCAATGCTGGGAAGCTTTGAAGAACGTTTTCTCCAGCTACCTGAAGAAGTTCCCATTGTAGTTATGAAAGAACATCAGAGATACTTTTCCGTAAAGGATAAAAACGGAAAGCTTAAAAACTACTTCATAGCAGTCGCAAACATAAAACCACCAGAAGAGGAACTTATAAGGCACGGCTATGAAAAAGTATTAAGAGCAAGATTATCAGACGCTCTTTTCTTCTTCAATGAAGATAGGAAGAGGAAGCTGGAAGAAAGAGTTCCCGAACTAAAAGGCGTTATTTTTCATGACAAACTGGGAACGATGTTTGAAAAAGTTGAAAGACTCCAGAAACTTACACCTAAAATAGCAGAACTCATTGAAGGCAATTCCGAAAAAGCAGAAAGAGCGGCGTTCTTATCAAAAGCAGACCTTGTAACCGAAATGGTAAAAGAGTTTACCGAACTTCAAGGCGTAATGGGGAAAAATTACGCTCTGCTTGACGGTGAAGACAGAGAGGTAGCTGAAGCCATATTCGAACAGTATCTACCCCGATTCTCTGATGATCAAACGGCAAAAACAAAAACAGGAATAGCATTATCACTTGCTGAAAAGTTTGACAATATCGTAGGTTTCTTCGGAGTTGGACTCAAACCTACAGGCTCTATGGATCCGTTCGCTCTAAGAAGAAACGCCATAGGAATAATTAAAACACTTACAGAAAACGGCATTCTCATAGACATAATGGAAATTGCTACCCTTGCATTCAACATTTATGAATCTCAGGGAAAGAAGCTTTCTGAGAGCAATCCGGAAGACGTTGTAAACTTCATAAAAGAACGACTCAAAACCCTACTTTCTGAAAAATTCCGCCAAGATACAATAGATGCAGTCCTTGACGTAACAAACAATATCACCGACGCGGTTGAAAGGATAAGGGCAATAGATGAACTCAGGAAAGACGAAGAGTTTGAAACTGTCCTTTTAACTATGAGAAGAGTGATGAACATAATACCGCCAGATTTCCATGCAACCAGCAATGAAATAGAAACGGACAACGAATACGAAAGGCAACTTCTTGAAGCATTTAAAACCATCAAAGAAGAAATTGAAAAAGACATTAAACGCGGAGACTACAAATCAGCTCTTCTCAGAATCGGGTCTCTTAAAAGAAACGTTGATCTTTTCTTTGATAACGTCATGGTTATGGATAAAAACGAAGAAATCAAGCATCGAAGGTTATCAATCTTAAAACTTATCTCAGAAACTCTATCGCAATTTGCGAACTTTAGAAATATTAGAAGTTAGGGGGCGGCATAATGGCTAAAAGAGTCTATTTCTTTGGAAACGGAAGGGCGGACGGAACCGCACAGATGAAAGATCTGCTGGGCGGCAAAGGTGCAAATCTTGCCGAAATGACAAACCTCGGATTACCTGTTCCACCAGGTATTACGATAACAACCGAAGTATGTAAAGAATACTTCCAGCTCGGGCAACAATTCCCCGAAGGACTGTGGGAAGAAATCCTAGAAGGAATGAAAAAGATTGAAGAGGTTGTTGGCAAAAAATTCGGTGACAGAAAGATACCACTTCTTGTTGCCGTTCGTTCAGGTGCTCCTGTATCAATGCCTGGAATGATGGACACCATTCTCAACCTTGGCCTTAACGACGAATCCGTAGAAGGCCTTGCTGAAAGCACCGGAAATGAAAGATTTGCATGGGACTCATACAGAAGATTTATCCAGATGTTTGGTAACGTCGTTATGGGCATTCCTCATGAGAAATTCGAGGAAATTCTGGAAGCAAAAAAAGAAGAAGTCGGAGCAAAAGCTGACATAGACCTTACGGCCGAAGATTTCAAAGATATCGTTAAAAAATACAAAGAGATGGTAAAAAGGGAAACTGGACAGGAGTTCCCTCAAGACCCTTATAAACAACTTGAAATGGCAGTAAGAGCCGTATTCGATTCATGGAACAACCCAAGAGCCATAAGATACAGAGAGATCAATAAGATCCCGGAAGATTACGGAACGGCCGTTAACGTCGTTGCAATGGTTTTCGGAAACATGGGAGATACCTCAGGAACAGGTGTTGCATTTACGCGTAACCCATCAACAGGAGAAAACGAATTCTACGGCGAATACTTAAAAAACGCTCAGGGAGAGGACGTTGTTGCAGGTATAAGAACGCCACAACCACTTAGAAAGTCACAAAAAACAGACGAATCCCAGGTATCTCTCGAAGAGGAATTTCCGGAAGTATACAAAGAGCTTGAAAGAATCAGAGACATTCTAGAAAAACACTACAGAGACATGCAAGACATAGAATTTACAATAGAAAACGGCAAGCTTTACATGCTTCAGACAAGAACAGGTAAAAGAACTGCCAGAGCAGCCGTAAAAATTGCAGTTGACCTTGTAAAAGAAGGACTCATAACAAAAGAAGAAGCCATAATGAGAATAGATCCTTCTCTCATCAACCAGCTTCTCCATCCAATGATTGATGAAGAAGACAAGAAAAGAGCTATCGCAGAAGGAAGACTTATTACAAAAGGTCTTCCTGCTGCTCCGGGTGCAGTATCTGGTAAAGTTGTCTTCTCAGCTGATGAAGCTGTTGAAATGAAAGAGAAAGGCGAAAAAGTAATCCTTGTAAGACATGAAACATCACCGGAAGACATCCACGGAATGCACGCTGCAGAAGGTATATTAACGGCAAGAGGTGGAATGACATCCCACGCTGCCGTCGTTGCAAGAGGTATGGGTAAAACGTGTATTGTCGGTGCAGAAACAATAACTGTCGATTACGACAGGCAGGAATTTCGTGTCGGTGATATCGTCGTCAAAAAAGGTGATATCATAACCATTGATGGCTCAACCGGCGAAATTTTCCACGGTGAAATCAAAACCATTCCAGCAAATATTTCAGGTGAATTTGAAGAGCTCATGAAGTGGGCTGACGAAATAAGAGACCTCAAGGTAAGAGTAAACGCCGACACACCGGAAGACGCTCTTCAGGGAAGAAAGTTTGGTGCCGAAGGTATAGGACTCTGCAGAACAGAACACATGTTCTTCAACGAAGACAGAATTCCAGTTGTTAGAGAAATGATCCTTGCAAAGACAAAAGAAGAAAGAGAAAAAGCACTTAAAAAACTTCTGCCGATGCAAAGAAGTGACTTCAAGGCAATCTTTGAAGTTATGGACGGACTACCTGTCAACATAAGGCTTCTCGACCCACCACTTCACGAATTCCTTCCAAAAACAGAAGAAGAGTTTGAAAAGACAGCAAAAGAGATGGGACTCTCTGTTGAAGAGATAAAGAAAAGAGCAGAAGAACTTCACGAAGTTAATCCGATGCTCGGACTTAGAGGTTCAAGACTTGGCATAGCTTACCCTGAAATCTACGAAATGCAAGTAAGGGCAATCATAGAAGCCGCCTGTGAATGCAAAAAAGAAGGCATCGACGTAAAACCTGAAATAATGCTACCTCTAATTGCCGATGACAGGGAACTTGCAGAACTTAAAAAAATGATAGACAGAGTTGCCGCCGAAGTTTTCGTAGAAACAGGCGTTGAAGTCCCTTATCAGGTAGGAACAATGATAGAAATTCCGAGAGCTGCACTTATAGCAGATCAGCTTGCAAGAGACGCCGAATACTTCTCATTCGGAACAAACGACCTTACACAGATGACTTTCGGACTTTCAAGAGACGATGCTGGCAAATTCATAGGAAAATATGTAGAAAAAGGCATCCTAAAAGGCGATCCTTTCATGCATATTGATGAAAACGGAGTAGGCCAGCTCATAAAGATAGCGATAGAAAAAGGAAACAAAACAAGACCCGGCATTAAAACAGGTGTCTGCGGTGAGCACGGCGGTGATCCTCGTTCTATTAACTTCTTCCAGCAGATAGGAATCCAGTATGTAAGTCCTTCTCCTTTCAGAGTTCCTATAGCAAGACTTGCAGCGGCACAGGCAAAGATTAGATTAAGTAATAAGCAAAATTAAGGGGGCATTCGCCCCCCTTTTTTTAAATAACGAAACAAGAGGTGAAAAAATGAGACGTCTTATCTATCTTTTTCTTGCAGTTGCCGCAACAACATCCTTCTCATGTGCACAGACACAGACAGCTCAAACCGATACAGCAAATTCAAAAAACGTAAAAACACTTATCAAAAAAATGTTCGGTCACGCTGGCGGAAAAAATCTTGAACTCGTTGACGTTGAACCGACGAACAAAACAGTAACCCTCAGAGCTTATAAACTTAAATTCAAAGATAAAGCCGGAAGCAGATACATATACGGCTACGTATGGATGACGGACAACGGCAAAAATATGGCTCTCAAACTGTATAAGTTTGACTCCGAAACAAAAGGCGGTATGCCTCTTGCCTCTGTCATAGAACCTAAAGTTCGTGAAAAAATGATAAAAACAGACCTATCATGGTTTAAAAATATCCTTAAAGAGCTTGACAAAAACAACATACCTCATGTTGTAGGAAACGGAAATAAAATTATCTATATAGTATGGGACGTCTATTGCCCATTCTGTTACCAGAACTTCTCAAAGGTAGCGGAATCTCTCAAAAAAGGGATAAAACTTGTATTTGTCCCTCTTCCAGTTCACGGAGAACGTTCCATAAAAGGATTCGTTTACTACACATATCTTGCCAGAAAGGAAGGTGCTCAAAAGGCAATGGGACACATCTTTATGAGAGGAAACGGTAACTTTATGAAATTTAACCAGAGCCTTGCAGAAGAAGTAAACAAGAATTACAATAAAATACCGGAAAAAGAGAGAAAGGAACTTGAAAAATTTTACACAAAGATAAGAAGCGACCTTCTCAAGAAAGGAATAAATGCAACCCCAACCATCATCTACATCCCACCAGGAGAGAACAACAAAGGTTACATCCATCGTGGATTTATTCCCTTTGACCAGCTTCTCAAGATGAAATGACAATGCAAAACCGAGGAATCGAACTTAAAAACCTTACGGTAGGCTACGATATAACAAGGCCCCTGATTAAGGGGCTTTCTCTATTTATGGACGAAGGTGAGTTCTGGGTAGTCGTGGGCCCAAACGGTGCAGGTAAGTCAACTCTCCTGAAAACTATACTCGGAATAGTCCCCCCTTTGGAAGGGGAAATATACATCCACGGCGTTGACTGCACGGACACCGGTTACTGTGAAGAAAAACATTTTCTAAGCTATGTTCCTCAGATGGAAAGTTATTCAAAAATATTTCCGGCTACAGCTCTTGACATTGTAATATCCGGTCTCTTTCCCAGAAAAAGAAGATTCGAACCTGTTAAAGAAAGCGATAAAAAACTTGCACTCCACTGGTTAAGAATGTTAGAGCTTGACCACCTCGCAGAGAAGCCGTTTTCAAAACTATCCGGGGGACAGCAGAGGAAGATACTAATAGCAAGGGCATTAATAAGCAATCCACACTACTTATTTCTTGATGAACCGACTACGGGAGTCGACATAAAAAGCTCCAGAAAAATTCTGGACATTATAGCCACGCTAAACAGAGAAAAAAATTTCGGCATATTTATGGTTACCCATGATCTTAACTTTGTGTGGCCCTACATCGAAAAGGTAATAATCGTAGGAAACGGTAAATTTATAGCAGGAAGCAAAGAAGAAATCATGAATGAAAAAATACTTTCAGAAATCTACGGAGTAAAAATTCAAATCATTCAGACACCAGGTGGACCGGTATTTCTTATAGGAGACAAACATTACTGAGAAAGAGCCTCTCCAATTGCGTGGAAAAGCTCTTCTTTAAGCTTTTCAAGTCCTTCTGCACCGGAATATTCAAAGCCTGCCGCCATAACATGGCCACCACCGCCAAATCTACTTGAAATAGCTGCAACATTTACACTTCCCTTGGAACGAAGGGAGACTTTCCATCTTCCTGGTTCATATTCCTTGAAAAACACGGCTACCTCAACCCCTTCAATCGAACGGGGATACCCTATGAAACCTTCCGTCTCCTCTATTCCTGCTCCTGTCTCTTCAAGAAACCTTTGATAAAGTGTAATATGAGCAATCTTTCCGTTAAGGGCAAAATCAAGCGTTTCAAGAACCTTCTGAAGCAACTTGATTCTCGTTAAACGGTTTCTCTCAAAAAGATTCTTTATAACGGTATAAGGATTAATACCACCTTTCTCAAGCAGAAACGCAGCATTTCGCAAAGTTTGAGGCGTCGTAGAACTATACCCAAAACTTCCCGTATCCGTAACCATTCCGGTATATATAGGAAGGGCAACTTCATAGTCTATTAAATCTTCACCTATAAGTCTCATTATCTCCAGAGAAAGCTCACAGGTGCTGGGCATAGAAGGTTCAACTACTGCAAACGTACTTTCAGGATTTGCAGTTACATGGTGGTCTATCACAAGAGAATTTTTCGCCGGGATGGAATCAAAACCTGTCCTTGAAACTTCCGAAACATCAAGAATTATAGCCCAATCAAACTGCTTATCTATCCTTTTCGAAGAGACTATTTTTCCTACGTTGGGAAGAAAATCGTAAAAGTACGGAACATTATCGTAAAGTATCACTTTAATATCTCTTTTAAGCTTCCTCAAGAAATTAAACCACCCCAAAGCACTACCTATAGCATCTCCGTCAGGATTCTTGTGAGATGTAATGAGAATTTTCCCTTCCATATTTTCTATTAGCTGAGCTACTTCTCTCCTTGACATCCTTTTCAAATTACATCTCCCGGCATTACATTTATATCCGGCGCCACCTTAAATTCCGGCCTCGGAACAACTTTCATCCTCAGGCGCTTACCAAGTAAGTGGTGAATGTAGCCCGCTGCATGATTCAAAACCTCCACCATTGCAGCAGCCTCTTCCATTTTTAAAGCCGATATGTAAACCACCACTTTCCGTCCATCTTTTGAAACGTTTACAGATGAAACAGAAACAAATTTAATCCCTTCTGGTTTGTCTATTTCAAAAGTTACAATATCCGAAATTTCCCTTCTTAACAGAGATTCAACTCTCTCTTTCCTTCTATTTTTCATACTCCACCAACCATAAGCTCTTTAACCAGAACGGAAGGGCTGCTTATATTACCTATCCACCTGCTGTCTCTTCCGACTTCACTTATGTTATTAAGCAAATGCTTAACGTTACCTGCAACAGTGCATCCAACAACCGGCTGAATAACTGTCCCTTCCCTCAAAAGAAGTCCGCTGACACCTATGGAAAATTCACCGGAAATCGGATTAATTGTGTGGATACCCATTGCATCTGTTATAACAAGAACTTCTTCAGGCGTTCTTACAAGGCTTTCAAAAGATAAAGCTCCAGGCTCTATCACAAGATTTGTAACTCCCGACTGCGGAAGAGAAGCTATGCCTGCTCTTATGCCGTTACCAGTAGTCGGATGATTCAATCTTCTGGCAGAGTATATATCAACAAGGAAATTCTTAAGAACCCCTCTCTCTATAATTGCTTTTTTCCTGGTAACAGTTCCCTCGTCATCGTAAGGTCTTGAGCCAATTCCATCTTCAAGATGAGGATTATCATAAATTGAAAGAACATGACTAGCAACTTCAAAACCCAGCTTACCTGCAAACAGAGATTTCTTTCGCAAAACATTGTTTCCCAGAAAGCCGGCAGAAAGAGCATCTATAAGCTCGGCAAAAACAACATTTTTAAATATTACAGGAATTTTCCTGGTTTTAATTGGTTCTGCACCTAAAAGAGAAACGGCACTTTCAACAGCCCTCATAGCAACAACATCTGTATTAAGCCGGGAAAAATATCTCACAACATCAAAATCCCAGCCCATCTGACTGTCACCATCATCTTCGGCTTTAAGCATTACACTAAGGGAGAAAGAGGTTGTTTCGTAAGAAAAAGAGTGATCGTTGGAATTGTAATAAAATACTCTCGTTACAGAATCACTATAAGAGGCTTTTCTCACAACTTTAACTCTTCTATCCATAGAACGGACTTTTTCTTCAAGTTGTTTGGCTATCTCCACTTTTCTATCTACTGGAATATCTTTGAAATTCTCATCGGCGAGAGAAAAATCAAGAGATGATTGAGCAGGCATGGAAAGCTCATACTCGTCAGGATCAGCACTTCTTGCATTCTCCCTGGCACATTCAATAGCTATCCTTATACCATCATCACTTGTATCTCTGGTATAGGCAAAACCGAGTCTATCATCAACAATAACCCTTATAGCAACACCCTTCTTAACAGGAACTTTTACCTTCTCAACACTTCCGTTTTTAATTTCTACACTGTAACCTTCAGTAGAAACGGCATATATATCAAACTTTCCTATATCCTGCTTTTTCAAGATACTTATAACCCTTTCGAGTCCTTTTTCCATAAAGAACCTCCTGTCATAAACCTGCCTATTCTACAGGTTTTCAAAGAATGAAACAACTTCTGGCTGTTTACCGCAGGTTTTCCCTCCTTCCGGACAGACACCTGTCATAAAACATCCGGGGCCAACCCTATCAAAAATCTCAGGCATTTTTTCTCTAAGTAATTTAAGCATTCTAATCGCCATTTCCCTTATTTCCCATTGAGCCCTGTTACAGGTTCTGAGCTTCAAAAAATGAATAAGCTCTTTACTGTTCATGGTAAAAACAATTCTCGTTGCGCAGGCGTTAGGAAGAACAAAACGGGCATCTTCTTTAGGCACTCCTGCTTCAATAAACGCTTCATAAACATCACCTAAAAAAGACATAACATCGTCAAAAGAGATCTTTTTATTTTCATATAAAATAAACTTATCCTTTAGAGATTCAGGCTTTACATAAGGAAAATCTTTCATAGAAACATACCTTTGAGACTGCTGACTGTAAGAAGCAGGCCTATGTCTAACAAGCTGGTGAGAACAGGCTCTTGAAATACCATCAACGAGAAACGTGAAAAAAATATGCTTTTCCAGTTCTCTCTCTTCAATATCTAAATCGGGAATATTAGCATCAAGCAGGATAATTCTCATATTCTCTCCTGAATTTTTCCTTCTCTCTTAAGACGCCTTATAAGATGATCCTCTTCTCCAACCTCTTCCCAGCCTTTAGCTCTTAAAACACAGCTATCACATCTACCACAGGGAATCTCTCCGCCTCTGTAACAGGAGACAGAATAGGAATAATCAGCACCTAGAGAAAGCCCCAGTTTAATTATTTCTCCTTTAGTCAAATTTATCAAAGGAGCGTGAATGTGCCATCTAACTCCTTCTACGCCTATCTTTGTTCCCCTATTTAAAGTCTCTTCCATCGATTTCAAAAATTCAGGTCTGCAATCGGGATATCCGCTGTAATCAACGGCATTCCAGCCGCCTGCTATATCGGTACAACCTTTTGTCTCGGCATAAGCCGCGGCTATTGAAATAAAAATACCGTTCCTGAACGGAACATAGGTAATCGGAATACCTCTATCCTTTATCTCTTCAACAGTATGAGCTTCGGGAACATCTATACTTTTATCGGTGAGAGCCGAACCTCCAATCCTAGAAAGGTCTATCTCAAAAATCTTGTGCTCCTTCACTCGTGCATTTTCAGCAATTTTCCTGGCCATTTCAACTTCTATGTTATGCCTCTGGCCGTAGAAAAAAGTTATCGCGTAAACATCGTCAAAATGTTTCTTTGCCCAATAAAGAACCGTAGTAGAATCAAGACCTCCGGATAGAATGACAACACAAGAATTCATTTCTTCTCCTCTATAACCTTAACAGGTTTAATCACAAGGTTACAGGTACCATCAGATATAACAACTTTTTTAATTCCTTCCGCACCGTACATATATGTTTCTTTCAATCTCCCAAAAGAAATCCTCAAAGTATAAGGTGTTATTATTTTATACGATTTTCCGTAGATATAACCTGTAAGTATGGATTTTAACTGTTTTGGAGAGTAAAGATACTTTGCAAAAGAAGATAGATTCTCATCTGCAAAAACCTCTCCATTTCTCATAACAATCTTTCCGCCGTAAACACCGGCAGGACCATAAACCTTCACCAGAGCTTTGTTACTATCAACCTTAACAACCGCCTTTCCCGAAACGTTAGTACCGTTAGAGCAGTAAACAGAACACTTGACTACTCCTTTCAAAATTTCTGCCGGTCTCTTAACAAAATTCCAGGGATATGGCTGTGTTACAGGTTTTGATTGGAATACACATGAAGAGAAAAAAAGAAGAGAAACTATAAAAAACCATCTTTTCATTGTTTAATCCCAAAAAGAAATGGTCGGGGCGACCCGACTTGAACGGGCGACCTCTGGCCCCCCATGCCAGCGCGCTACCAGGCTACGCCACGCCCCGACACTCGACTAAATATAAAATAAAATCTAAGTCGGAAAAATCAAGAAAATGCGGGGATAATCCCCGCGCTATTATTCGATAGATTGTGCTTTATTAATAGCATCAAAAATATCTATTTTTACGCCAGGATCCATTGAAGCAGATATAGCCATGCTTTTAATATATTGACCTTTTGCACCCGAAGGCTTAGCAGCAAGAATAGCTTTAACCAAAGCAAGAGCATTTTCTAAAAGTTTTTTTTCATCAAAAGAAACCTTTCCTATTGGTGCATGAACAATACCGGCTTTCTCAACCTTGAAATCAACTTTACCGGCTTTTGCTTCCTTAACAGCTTTAGCTACATCAAACGTAACGGTTCCTGTCTTCGGATTAGGCATAAGTCCTCTTGGACCGAGAATTCTACCCAATCTTCCCACCTTACTCATCATATCAGGCGTAGCTATAAGAACGTCAAAATCAAGCCAGCCTTGCTGTATTTTTTGAACAAGGTCATCACCGCCTACAAAATCAGCTCCAGCTTCTTTTGCTTCATTAAGCTTTTCTCCCTGAGCAATAACGGCAACCTTTACGTCCTTTCCAAGACCGTTAGGAAGAACGACACTTCCTCTAACCATCTGATCCTGATATTTGGGATCAACGTTAAGTCTCACCGCCAGCTCAACTGTCTGATCAAAGTTTCTCTTTGTAACATCCGCCATCTTTTTAACGAGAGAAACTGCTTCATCGATCGGATACGCTTTTGTCCTGTCGATCAGGGCAAGAGCATTCATATACTTCTTACCGTGCTTTTTAGCCATTACTTCCTCCTATCGGCATTTTAACTCTTTATGCCTCCCACCATTTTTGGTGGTAAAGTATGAAAAGTTTTAGTCAACTACTTCAACACCCATGTTTCTGGCTGTCCCTTCAATTATCCTCATTGCAGCCTCAACATCATAACAGTTAAGGTCAGGCATCTTCGTTTCAGCAATCTGCCTGAGCTGCTCTCTGGTAATCTTACCTACCTTTTCCTTCTTAGGCATGTGAGCACCTTTCTCTATCCCGGCTGCTTTCTTTATAAGAACAGAAGCCGGAGGAGTTTTCATTATGAAGCTAAAAGATCTGTCGGCATAAATTGTGATAACTACAGGAATAACAAGTCCTTTCTTATCTGCAGTTGCGGCGTTAAATGCTTTTACAAATTCCATAATATTAACACCATGCTGACCAAGTGCCGGACCAACCGGTGGCGCAGGTGTGGCTTCGCCAGCAGGCAGTTGAAGTTTAACTTCAGCAACAACCTTTTTTGCCATTTTATTCCTCCGCTATTTATCTCATTTAGCTTACTTTCTCTATCTGATCAAATTCGAGTTCAACAGGTGTCTGTCTGTCAAAAATGTTTACAAGAACGATAATTTTTTCTCTCTCCGCATCAATCTCAGATATAACACCCTCAAAACCAATAAACGGACCCTCTTTAATTTTAACTCTATCACCTTTATCAAACTTAAGTTTTGTAACTTTAGGCACACCTTTCTCCAGTCTTTCTCTCATAGCCACTATTTCAGATTCCGGTACAACTACCGGCTCTCCACCTGTGCTAACGAATCCGAGCACTCTTGGAACGGCTCTTACCGTGCTTCTTACTCTATTATCAAGGTCCGCCTTAATAAAGATGTATCCCGGATAAAGCTTATCCCTCAGCTCTATTTTCGCTTCCGCCTTAAGCTCTGGACACTTTATCTTCTGGCCAATCCTCCCTATCGGTTTTTGTGGAAGACATCCTTTCCTGGTTTCTACCGGCTCTGCCCACACCTTCCCGTCTTCAATATGAAAAATCACCTTCTTGCCATCTTCCGTCTCCACTTCATAAGCAACCGGTTCTCCCTTAAGAGGAAAAACTGCCTTTTCCTTTCCGGCAACCTTTATTACAACTCTTTCGTTAGCCGGAATAAATATCTCTTCAACCTTATCAAGAAGCCCTTCCTGCTGCAGAGCCTTAACAATGTTTGCTCTTACTCTGTCTTCAAAACCGGACTGAACATGAAGGGTGTACCATCTGTTCTCAGCCATTAACTTAAACCCCTTGTTTGATTATGAACTGAAGAAGTTTCGTAAATATCATATCTATAACCCAGAAGTATGCTGCTATTATACCTGTAAAAACAAGCACTCCAATAGTAGCCTCTACGACCTCTTCCTTTGTCGGCCAGGTAACTTTATCAAGTTCCTGCTTAACTTCTTTCAAGAAAGTTATAGGGGACATCAGCCCTCCGTAAAAATAAATAAAATGGCAGGCCAGGAGGGACTTGAACCCCCAACCGCCGGATTTGGAGTCCGGTGCCCTGCCAATTGGGCTACTGGCCTACCCTTCATGTTTCGCGTGAGAGAATATAACCTATTTTACTTCTCTATGCAAGGTGTGCTTATTACACCAGGGGCAGTATTTTCTAAGCTCAAGTCTCTCCTGAGTGTTTCTCTTGTTTTTAGTTGTAGAGTAGTTTCTCCTCTTACATTCTGTGCATGCAAGCTGAATTATTTCACGAGGTCCTTTTTTGGCCATTTCAAACTCCCAAATCATGAGGTTTTACAGTTTTACAAAATTAAGGGCATCCACAAGGGATGCCCGCCGATGGGAATTTATGTATTTTTTCCAATTAGTCAAGGATTTCAGTAACAACACCTGCACCTACAGTTCTACCACCTTCACGAATAGCAAATCTGAGTCCTTCTTCTATAGCTACAGG
>NZ_MOEN01000014.1 GCF_001968985.1 Desulfurobacterium indicum
TGAGGCTAAGGAAGAACTTCAGGATATGTTCTCCAGGAGGTACTCCTAATGGTTTACACAAAATTATTGACACAACCTTACCGTCTTGAACATTCGCAATAGTACCATCAGAGAAAGCGCCGCTTACGGTATTATAAGAGGATGGGACAACACTACAACTACAGGTAAAGACTACACAGATGCATCTTACGGAAATACTTTCTACAACAACACATTGGGCGATCAATCACCAGCAAGATAACAATATTAACGAGGAAGGGATTATTTCCCTTTCCTCATTTTTACAGGAACGTAATCGCAAACAGGATCTTCCTGCATGTAGTCGTTGTACTTCCAGTAAGCCCTCACTCTACAACCGTTACATATTTTAAGGTACTCACAGCTTCCACATCTTCCTTTAAACTCATCAATCTTTCTCATATCCTGCATGATTTTTGATTCAAACCAAGCCTTACTAAAAGGAACATCAAAAACGTTTATGTCAGAAATTGGAAAATAACTACACGGTTTTAGCCAGCCGTGACAGTCTATCAACGCTATTGACTGACCAGCGACACAACCCTTCCCCCCACCGGTTCCAAAAACGAGATTTCTTCTTTTTAAGTCAAGACCGTCTCTTTTTGCATTCTGTCTAAAAATTCGGTAGTAGTGAGGTGCACAGGTAGGCCTAACCAAAATTGTGTTGTCACCTTTTAAAATTAAATCTTTCTCAAGCTCATAGTGCCAGTTTAACCAGTAATTTGCTTCTTCTGCATCAAGAAGCTCTGCGTTTGCATCTTCACCTCTTCCGACAGGAAGAACCAAAAACATGTACCATGCTCTTGCCCCAAGCTCTCTGGCTTTTTTATAAACATTTGGAATATCAAAAGCATTTCTCTTAGTAAAAGAGGAATTTATGAGAAACGGAATACCATGCTTCTTCAAATACTCAACAGCATTTAAAACTCCCTCAAAAGCTCCCGGTTGTTTTCTGAAGTCATCGTGAATCTCTGCAGTAGACCCGTCAAGAGAAAGAGAAACTATTTTTATGCCTGTTTTCTTCATCTCACGACAAACTTCATCATCAACAAGAACACCATTTGTAGCTATGCACATTCTAAAACCTTTCTCCGTCCCATAAGCTGCAATATCAAAAAGATCATCTCTCAAAAGAGGTTCTCCACCAGTAAGAACAATAGTAGGATTGGAAATAGTAGCTATATCATCTATCAATTTCCTGGCTTCTTCAAAGGTAAATTCACCCTGCTCCGATTCTATAGTAGAAGAAGAACGACAATGGATACAATTAAGGTTACATCTTCTCGTTACTTCCCATGCAATCCATTTAGGTAAAAACTTTTGCTCCATAATCTTCCCCGAACGAAAATTTAGTTTACAAAGAATAAGTGTAGTGTAAATCTTACTATTTAAATCCCGGCTTTCAAAGAAATGCCAACACATAAATTAGTGCTTCAAAAAGTCGTTAAATTTTTTATTTTTGTATTCCACTACTAAGCCTAAAAGCACTATATTAAAAATATACAGAATACAAAATTTTATTTTAAAGTTTAACGTTACACAAAAAAGAGGGTTTTAGCCATATGGTTATGCATAATAGCTATATAAAAAGAGACAAAAATGTTACAACAGCAAATTTTTTTTGTTAAAATAAGTGCAGAATATATTCTTATTAAACCTAAAAGGAGGAAAATATGGCACGAGGAAGAAAGCCGGGAAAGAGAACTAACAAAACTGTAAAGGTATCTCTTCCAAAAAAGACTTACTACATTCTCTACGGAATTGCTGGTAACAACGAAATGAAGCTCAACAAGCTCATTAAAACCATTATTGAAGAAAGATTGGACAATTCAACTATTTCCGATCTTTCCAAACTTCTTGAAACTGGCAAGAAAGAAAAAGAAGAAGCAAAAGAAACAGAAGAGTAATACTGTCTTTATTATGAAAGTATGTTGCAAATACACTTTTAAAGTGGGCTTTAAAGCCCACTTTCTCATGTTCAAGCATGAACTACTTAAATATGTCTTCTATACCAGCAGTTGAAAGAAAAGCCCTGGCTTTATGAATCGTTTCCCTATATTCTTTTTCCGGATCAGAATCCCAAACAATACCTGCCCCAACCTGAAGAAAAGCCCTACTTTCTTTCAAAAGCAAAGTTCTTATAACAATGTTGAAATCAAGATCACCAGAAAATGAAAAATAGCCAACAGACCCTGTATAAAGGGCCCTGCGTGTAGGTTCCAACTCTTCAATAATCTCCATTGTTCTTACCTTCGGAGCTCCGGTAATAGTTCCACCAGGAAAAAGAGCCTTAACAATCTCAATCGGATGCACATCTTTTCTCACTTCAGCTTTTATATTAGAAACTATATGCATAACATGAGAGTAAACTTCTCTTACCATAAGCTCATCAACAATAACTGTTCCATATTTCCCTATTTTTCCCATATCATTCCTTTCAAGATCCACAAGCATAATATGCTCCGCCCGCTCTTTCTCCGACAGAAAAAGTTCACGGGAAAGAAACTGATCTTCTGTCTCATCTTTTCCTCGACGCCTGGTCCCGGCGATAGGTCTTGTTTCAATAGTTAAACCCGATTTCCTAACAAGCCTCTCCGGAGAACAGGAAACAGCCTTAAAACCATCCATATCCAGATAAAAAGCAAAAGGCGATGGATTAACACTACGAAGCTTATGATAAAAAGCTACCGGAGAGCCACGCATTATAAAATTTAATCTTTGAGAAAAATTAACCTGAAAGCTATCCCCCGAAGCTATAAAATCCTTAATCTTCGTAACTGCAGAAAAAAACTGTTCTTTCGTCATATTAAAAGATAAAAATTCAAGGTCAAAGTCACAAAAGGCACCCAAAAAAGGAACCGTTCCAAAATTAAATTTTTCACCGAAAACACTTATTTCTTTTTTTAGATTATCAAAAACTATTGTGGTTTTCGGAAGAAAAAAAGAGATATCTGGCATACCTATATCATCTACAGCATATTCCGGTAATTTCTCTATATAACGAGCGGCATCATAAGAAAAATAGCCAAAAATACCAAAATGTGTATCAGCATAAAGCTCTTTTAATTTATCATAAAATTCCTTAAGAGAGGAAAAAGCATCATCAACAAGATTTTTAACAACAAATTTCTCCTGTTCACCTATGCAAATGAAAGAAAAATGCCCTTTCTTATCATCTACCATGGCTGAATCAAGAAATAGTTTAACAGGATAACCTTGCCGCTTTAATGATAAAAACAAAATGTTCGGTTCCACCCAGAATGTTAGCTTCTCCAAGGGTTAAACCTCCAATATTCTGTATAAACCTCAGAAATTTTATGATATTATTTCTTTCTATCAACTGTATAAGGTTTTGGGCGCAAATTCAGGAGGCAGAAAAATGAAATTGTCAGGTGCGGAAATACTTCTTGAAGCCCTCCAGCTTGAGGGAGTTGAATACATATTTGGTTATCCAGGAGGAGCTGTCCTTGACATTTACGACAGACTCTCCTACACACCTTTAAAACACATACTTACGAGACACGAGCAGGGAGCAGCACATGCCGCGGACGGATATGCAAGGACAACCGGTAAAATCGGTGTATGCTTTGCAACCTCCGGCCCAGGAGCAACTAATCTCGTAACAGGACTTGCCACAGCACAGATAGACTCAGTTCCTGTAGTTGCTTTCACCGGGAACGTTCCCACATTTATGATAGGAAATGATGCTTTCCAGGAAGTTGATACGGTAGGAATAACAAGACCTATAACTAAGCACAATTTCCTGGTCAAGGATGTTAATCAACTTGCAGACACTGTGAAAAAAGCCTTTTACATAGCAAAATCAGGAAGGCCTGGTGTTGTGTTGGTTGATCTTCCTAAAGACGTTATGAGAAGCGTAGCCGATTTCTTTGAACAAGAATACAAATCCCCCGTGCAGATAAGAAGCTACAAACCTGTTAAAAAAGGTCATCCAGGACAGATAAAAAGAGCTGCAAAAGCGATAGCCTCCGCAAAAAGGCCTGTTCTTTACGTCGGCGGTGGCGTAATAAAAGCAGGTGCTTCAGATCTAATAGTTAAACTTGCCGAACTATGCACAATACCTGTAACAACAACTCTTATGGGACTTGGAGCTATTCCAGGAACACATCCATACTTCCTGGGAATGCTCGGAATGCATGGAACTTACGCAGCTAATATGGCAGTAACAGAATGTGACCTACTTATAGCGGTAGGGGCAAGGTTTGATGACAGAGTTACCGGTAAAGTATCTGAATTCGCGCCTAATGCAAAAGTTATTCATATAGATGTTGATAGTGCAGAAATTGGGAAGGTAAAACCTGCTGATATTCCAATAGTTGGTGATGCAAAACTTGTCCTGGAAGAGCTTCTTCCGGAAGTTGAAAAGCAGGTTATGAAAAACAGAGAAGTCTTTCAGGAAAGAGACAGGTGGATGGATCTCATCCAGCACTGGAAAGTAAAATATCCTCTCTACTACGAACCAAGTGATGTCGTAATTAAACCTCAATTTGTCATAGAAAAGATATACGAAATCACAAAAGGCGAAGCCATAATAGCGACAGATGTTGGACAACATCAAATGTGGGCTGCACAATATTATAAATTCAAGTACCCTAAGCAACTTGTTACTTCAGGTGGACTTGGAACAATGGGGTTCGGTGTTCCAGCAGCAATAGGAGCACAGATAGGAAATCCTGATAAAACTGTTTTCTGCATTTCCGGAGACGGAAGTTTCCAGATGAACATGCAAGAAATAGTAACTGCCGCGAATTACAATGTTCCCGTCAAAATTGCAATCCTTAACAACCAGTTTTTAGGAATGGTTCGCCAGTGGCAGGGCATTTTCTACGATAGAAATTATTCTCAAGTTGACATAGCATTCCAACCTGACTTTGTAAAACTGGCAGAAAGCATGGGTGCTGTCGGACTAAGGGCAGAAAAACCTGAAGACGTAGAGAAAGTTCTAAAAGCAGCAATGGAAATAAATGATAGGCCGGTTGTAATAGATTTTGTTGTAAACAGAGAGGAAGATGTATTCCCTATGGTACCACCAGGTGCTGCAATTAACGAAATGATACTTCCCAACTACGGGAAAAAACTCAAAAAAGCTGTTAGTTAAGAGGTAACCATGCGTGGAGATGACAGAAAACACATAATAAGCGTGCTTGTTGAAAACCACCCGGGAGCTCTTGCAAGGATAGTGGAACTTTTCAGCGCAAGAGGCTATAACATAGAAAGTCTAAACGTGGGGCAAACGGAAGATCCAACAATTTCGAGATTAACAATGGTAGCCCAGGGGGACGAACACACAATAGAGCAAATAGTAAAACAATTAAGAAGACTTGTAGATGTTTTTAAAGTGAGAGATTTAACAGATAAGAAAAAGCTGGACAGAGAACTACTAATTGTCAGACTCAGTGCCGACACCTCAGAAAAGAAAAATGAATTGATGAGAATAGCAAGCGTTTTTGGGGCTCAAATAGTTGATATATCACAGGACACATATACTCTCGAACTGACAGGTGATGAAGACCAAATAGACGCATTCATAGAACTGATAAAACCGATGGGCATCAAAGAAATGGCAAGGACAGGCAGAGTAGCAATGGTAAGAGCCCTTCACGGTGAAACTTTCAGCTAAAACTTTAAAATACCTTAAACTCAGGAGGTAAACTATGGCAAAAGTATATTATGAGCAGGACGCATCACTTGCGCCGCTTGAAGGTAAAACAGTTGCTATTTTAGGTTACGGAAGTCAGGGACACGCCCATGCCCTTAACCTTAGAGATAGCGGTATAAATGTTGTAATAGGATTAAGGCCAGGGAAATCAGCTGAAAAAGCTAAAGCAGACGGTTTTGAAGTGCTCACACCTGCAGAGGCTTCAAAAAAAGCTGACGTAATCATGTTCCTTCTTCCTGATCCTGTTCAGAAAAAAGTTTATGAAGAAGCTGTTAAACCAAACCTTAAAGCCGGAATGGCACTTGCATTTGCCCATGGATTTAACATCCACTTCAACCAGATTGTTCCACCAGAAGACGTAGACGTATTCATGGTAGCACCAAAAGGACCTGGACACCTCGTAAGATGGACATATCAGGAAGGTGCCGGTGTTCCTGCTCTTGTAGCAATACATCAGGACGCGACAGGTAAAGCTATGGACGTAGCTCTTGCATACGCAAAAGGAATCGGTGCAACGAGAGCAGGCGTAATTGAAACAACATTCAAAGAAGAAACTGAAACCGATCTGTTTGGTGAGCAGGCTGTTCTCTGCGGCGGAACAGCAGCTCTTATCAAGGCTGGATTTGAAACACTTGTTGAAGCAGGTTACCAGCCGGAAGTTGCTTATTTTGAATGTCTTCACGAGCTTAAACTGATTGTTGATCTCATCTATCAGCACGGCCTTGCCGGAATGAGATACTCAATCTCCGATACAGCTGAATACGGAGACTACACAAGAGGACCGAGAGTAATAACCGAAGAAACTAAAAAAGCAATGAGAAAAATCCTTGACGAAATTCAGAAAGGCGAATTTGCAAGAGAGTTTGTCCTGGAAGCTCAGGCAAATTATCCTGTTCTTAACGCTCACAGAAAGATAGAAGCAGAACATCCAATCGAAAAGGTTGGAAAAAAACTAAGAGAAATGATGCCATTCCTTAAAACACAGAAAAAGGATCTTAAATAATCTCTGACGGGCTCTGCCCGTCTCTTTTCTACCAAACGTCAATGGACATATCTTCTGTTTGAAATAAATTACTATAACTATGAAAGACAAAATCATTGTTAAAGGTGCAAGACAACATAACCTTAAAAATATAGATGTAGAAATCCCCAAAAACCAGCTGGTTGTAATAACAGGATTATCCGGTTCCGGGAAATCCTCTCTTGCTTTTGACACCCTTTATGCAGAAGGGCAGAGGAGATACGTAGAATCCTTGTCTTCTTATGCAAGGCAATTCCTACAGTTAATGGAAAAACCTGATGTTGACCTGATCGAAGGACTTTCGCCTGCAATATCTATAGAGCAAAAAACCGTTTCCAAAAATCCCCGCTCCACTGTCGGAACAACAACAGAGATACATGATTACCTCAGACTCCTTTTTGCCAGAGCAGGCACACCTTTTTGCCCCAACTGTAATATTGAAATAAGGCCTCAAACTGTAGAAGAAGTCGTTGATAAAATTCTGAAGTTTACAGGAAAACGCATACTAATCCTTTCTCCCATAATAAGAGAACAGAAAGGAGAACATAAAAATCTCCTTGAACGGCTTGAAAAGCAGGGATTCAGAAGAGTAAGAATAGACGGTAAAATCTATACAATCGACGAAGCTTTAAATCTAAAACTTGAGAAAAAAGTAAAACATACAATTGAAGTCATAGTCGACAGGATAAAAGTAAAACCGGAAGATAAAATCAGAATCGCTGATTCTGTAGAAATAGCAATAAACCTTTCCGACGGCCTCGTATTAATCGTAGACTACGATTCAAAAGAAGAAGAAATTCTAAGCACCAAAGGGGCTTGCCCGATATGTGGATTCAGTTTTAAAGAGATTTCCCCGAGGCTATTTTCGTTCAACAGCCCTCTTGGAGCATGTCCATCTTGTGGAGGCATAGGTTTTTCTCAAAAAATAGATCCCGATCTTCTTATAGACTGGGATAAACCAATTATAAATGCATTTAACATCACAGAAAGAGCAAAGTTTGAATATATAAAAGACATGGTAGCTTCAGCATGCGATTATCTTGGTATAGCCCACGATACTCCGGCTGGAGAAATAGATAAAGAGGACCTTAATTTTATACTTTATGCCGACAGAGGAATTCTTAAAGTCTATAACACCATATCATGGAGCAGAGGAAATTATAAACCCTACTATTTTGAAGGAATCATAAGACATCTTGAAAGGCGTTACATAGAAACAGAATCAAATTCACTCAGAGACTACATAGAAGAATATATGAGAGAAGTCCCCTGTAAAACATGTAAGGGGAAAAGACTAAACAGAGAAGCTCTTTCTGTAAAAATAAAAAATCTTTCAATAGCAGATGTAGAAGAAATGAGCATAAAAGAAGCTTATGAATTTTTCAATAACCTCAAATTTACAGGAAAGAAAAAAATAATAGCTGAAAGAATCCTGAAAGAGATAAAAAATCGTCTCAAGTTTCTGCTTGACGTAGGATTAGACTATCTAACTCTTGACAGACGGACAGGAACATTATCAGGCGGTGAATCACAAAGGATAAGATTAGCAACACAAATAGGTTCAAAGTTAACAGGTGTCCTTTATGTCCTCGACGAGCCCAGTATAGGACTCCACCAGAGAGACAACGACAGGCTAATAAAAACTTTAAAAGAACTGAGAGATATAGGAAATACCGTAATTGTAGTAGAACATGATATAGATACAATAAAAAATGCCGACCACGTAATAGATATGGGACCAGGAGCCGGTATTCACGGTGGTAAAATAGTAGCAGCTGGCACTCCAGAAGAAATTGAAAAAAACGAAAACTCAATAACGGGAAAATACCTAGCCGGAAAATTAAAAATACCCGTGCCGGAAAAAAGAAGAAAACCAAACGGGAAATCTTTAAGAATAATAGGTGCAGCAGAACATAATCTTAAAAACATAACAGTCGAGTTCCCCCTGGGACTATTTATCTGCGTAACCGGAGTATCAGGTTCTGGAAAGTCAACTTTAATAAATGATATCCTTTACACTGCCCTTTCAAGAGAACTCTATAAAAGCAAAACAGTTCCTGGTAAACATAAAAAAATAGAAGGCTTAGAAGAAATAGACAAAGTGATTAACGTCGACCAATCTCCCATAGGAAGAATCCCTCGCTCAAATCCGGCAACCTATATAGGCGTTTTTGACTTCATAAGAGAACTTTTTGCTGCCACACCGGAAGCAAGAGCGAGAGGATACAAGAAAGGAAGATTCTCTTTTAACGTCCCAGGCGGAAGATGCGAAGCCTGTAAAGGTGACGGAATGATAAAAGTTGAAATGCATTTTTTACCTGACGTTTACGTTACCTGCGATATCTGTGGAGGCAAAAGATATAACAGAGAAACACTCGAAATAACATACAAAGGAAAAAATATATACGATGTTCTTGAAATGAGTGTAGAAGAAGCTCTGGAATTCTTTAAACATCATGACAAAATAGTGAGAAAATTAAAAACACTATACGACGTTGGACTTTCCTACATAAAATTGGGACAGCCTGCAACAACACTATCGGGGGGCGAAGCACAGAGAGTAAAACTTGCCAAAGAACTTTCAAAAAGGTCTACGGGAAAAACACTTTACATCCTTGACGAACCTACAACCGGACTTCACATACACGACGTTAAAAAACTTATAGAAGTCCTTCAAAAATTGGTTGACAGAGGAAATACCGTAATAGTAATAGAACACAACATGGATTTTATAAAATGTGCCGACTACATAATCGATTTAGGGCCAGAAGGGGGAGATAAAGGAGGGGAAATTGTTGCAACAGGAACACCTGAAGAAATAGCAAGAACAAACACTTATACAGGTAGATATTTGAGAGATTATCTGGTATATTAATAATACTTAATATCATCATTAAATCACAACTGGAGAAATAATGGGTAACTTTAAAGAACTCCTGGAAAACTATACTTTTTCAGAGAAAGAATTTCAGGAAGTAAAAAAACTGGAACCGCTATTTTCAAATGCTTTTGTAGAAAAACTAGGAGAAAACATAAATCAGTATGTAGCAGAACACTTCTACTCTTATTCCCAGGCAGCAAAAGCAAAAAAGATAGACAAAAAAATATTTGTAGAAACTGTAAAAAAGTTTATTTATGGATTCTTTAGCAGAGAAGAAATTTCAGGAACAATAGAATCTATAGTTTCTGTTAATAAAAACTGGGACATTGAACAGTTAGAGTTTATCGAAGCGTATTTCTATTTTATAGAAAATCTCCTTACTAACTTGTATATAAGGACAAAAAACCAGTCTGATCTTCAAAAAAGCATAAAATCACTGACCAAACTTTTATTTATTATAGCCGTATATTTTCTTAAAAATTTTTGCATAAACAGAGATATTTTTAGTAAATCGATTAACATAGACCCAATGACCGGATTCCTGTCACGCTACGCAATTCAAAAAATCTACTCAAAATGTTCTAAAAGTAAAAATTTATACGCAATCTTATTCGATATAAGAAATCTATCCAATATTAATACCTACTTTGGATATGAAGTAGGAGATAGTGTAATAGTGTACTTAGCAGCATTTATAAAAAACTTTTTCATTCAGGAATTCTGTTCATGCTATCCAAACATTTTCAGACTTCAGGGAGACCAATTTATAGTATTCTTTCGAACATCGGAAAACATAAAAACAAAAGTAAAAAATTTCCTAAGAAAATTTAAAAGTAAACCGATAAAAGTTGCTTTTAACGAAAACATTCTGCCTATTGACATTCCAGTGCTGGCAACGATAATGAAAGTAGAGAATGAAGATATTTCTTCTCTCTTATGGACAATGGAAAACGCTATGAGAACCGTTAAAAAAGTAAAAAAAGACGGCTGTTTGATAATCGGTGCAGAACATAAAAAAAGATGCAAAAGAAAGAGAGAAAACGTAGAATTGGTAATAAACGCTATAAAAAAATATAGAATCTCTTTTGCCCTTCAAAAAATGGTAAATTTGAAAACTGGGAATATTTTTGCATATGAAGTTTTAACAAGAATTCAAAACGAAGAAAACAATATAGTAAATGCAGAAGTATTTATTGACGATATAAGCGTATATTCTTTAAACGAGGACCTTGATAAAATCGTCATAGAAAAAGCCTTAAACTACAAAAAAATGCAAAACATAAAAACACCTTTTTCAATAAACGTTTCCAATGCCCTATTGGAAGGAGAGATAGAATTTCTGGAAAAAATAATTAAAAAACTCAATATACCTGCTGAAGAAATAATTATAGAACTCATGGAACGACAGAATGTTGCTCTAATATCCAATCTCCATGAAAAGCTTAGTTATCTAAAAAAACTCGGTTTTAAAATTTTCATAGACGATTTCGGAGTCGATTATTCAAATTTTCATCTAATAGAAATTCTACCGATAGATGGGATAAAAATTGACGGAAGGTTTGTAAAAAATATAGATAAAGAAATAATTGACCTGGAATTTATAAAATTCATAGTCTCTCTTACAAAACAACTAAATATATCAGTTATTGCTGAATATGTTGAAAGAGAAGAAATCAAAAATATCCTTCTCAAAATATCAGATTATCCAATAATGGGGCAAGGATACCTATTTGGAAAACCAGAAATTTTAATTTAAACAGAATACTTTCTTAACCAATTGACTAAAGCGATTAATTTAAAGTGCATTATTATTGACTTTTGGAGAAATTAATGTTAAATTTAGTTGTAAATTTGTTCAACCAATATTCGCTTTTTGAAAAGTGGGGGAAAGTTTATGAAACTTCTCAGGGAGCTTTTTCAGGTATATAACTTCAGACCAGAAGATTTTAAAGAAATTCAAGAACTTAAAAAATTTTTTAATTCTGAACAAATAGCAAAAATAGGGAAAGAATTAAAAGCAGAAGTAATCGATAAATTTCCAGAATATAAAAACCTTCTAAAAAATAGGGGTGTCAACAATGAACTTTTCGCAGAAACAATTAGTGATTTTTTTAATTCAATTTTTGAAGCAGAATCACTAACTGTAACAACCTCTACAATAATAAAAACACACAAAAACTGGAACATCAAAAGCCTTGATTTTATAGAAGTTTACTTTTCGTTTTCAGAAAAAATTCTCAGTATTCTCTATGATATATCCTCAAAACATCCAGAACTTATAAAAAATATTAGAAAATTAACAAGGCTACTTTTCATAATAGCCGTTTACTTTTTACGTTCCTCCTGTAAAACAAACGCAGAACAAACAATTACAGCAGCTGATCCTATGACAGGACTACCTTCAAGATATAATATTCAAAAAATATTTCCTGAATGTGTAAACAAAGACTCTCTATTCGCTGTTGTTTTTGACATAAGAGGATTTGCAAACATAAACACATACTTTGGCTACGAGGTAGGAGATAGTGTAATAATTTATTTCGCTACATTTTTGAAAGAAACTTTTTTAGAGGAGTTCTGTAAAGGCTATCCTAACATTTTCAGACTTCAAGGGGACCAATTTTTCGTACTCATCAAAGGTACCCAGGAAAAAGTCGAAGAAAAAGTTAAACGTTTTTTAGAAAAAATAAAAGGAAAACCTATAAAAATCCCTCTCGAGGGAGACAGACATACCCTTGACATAATACTAATATCCGTAGGAACAAATGTAAATGTGTGCCAAGACATATCAAACCTGCTGTGGATACTGGAAAATTCTCTCAGAGAGTTTAAAAAAACACAAAAAGACGGATTCTTTTTCATTGATGAAACGATTAAAGAAAGATGCCAGAGAAGAAAAGAAAACGTAGCTCTCGTAATAAAAGCAATAAAAGAAAATAGAGTAACCTTTGCTTTTCAAAAGATTATAGACTTATACTCAGGAGATATTTTTGCGTATGAGGTCCTCGCAAGAATAAAAACAAAAGACGGAAAGCTCATACCTGCAGGTGTTTTTATAGATGACATCAGCTTTTACTCCCTTGACGGAGACCTTGACAAAATAGTTATAGAAGAAGCTATAAAGTACAAGGCAAAAACAGGAATGAAAGAAAGGCTTTCAATAAACATTTCAAATGCTCTACTTGAAGGAAATGTAGATCTCCTTGAAAGAGTAACAAGAGAAAATGGAGTTCCTCCCAAAGAAATAATAATAGAACTTATGGAAAGACAAAACTTAACTCTAATTTCTCACCTTAAAGAAAAAATAGCTTACTTGAAAAAACTTGGATTCAAGATATTTATAGATGATTTTGGAGTTGATTATGCAAATTTCCATCTTATAGAAACCCTGGCAATAGACGGAATAAAAATTGATGGAAGATTTGTAAGAAACATCGATAAAAAAATCCTTGACAGAGAATTTGTTGAATTTGTATTATCCGTCGCGCGCCAGCTCAAAGTGGCCGTTGTGGCAGAATACATAGAAAACCAACAAATACTCAAAATAATAAAAGACCTGGCGAAAGATTTTAACGTTCTCGGACAAGGATACTTATTTGGCAAACCGGAAGTTAAAGAATAACTTATAAACCTGATAAATGGTAAAATTTCTGCCAGCTCTTCTGGAGGTTTTCAGGTGAAGCTTAGAATAGATGGTAAAGAGCATAAAATCAAAATAGAAAAAAGGAAATATAAAAACCTAAAAGAAATGTTGAGAATTGTTGAATTCAAATATCTATTCCCCGAAAGAGTCATAAAAAGTATAGAAGTAGAAGGAAAAGCAATCCATCCAGAATACCTGGGAAGTCTCAACGACGTAACAGATATTAATATCATTACAGACTCAACAGTAAACTTTCTCAAAAACCATATAGAACTTTCCATAATAGCTCTGGATTCTGTAAACGGTGCAATAGAAATGATAATAGAAACCTTTGAAGCATCAGAAGATCTTGCTAAACTTCACATTAATTATATTGCAGATTCCGTAATGAAAACAGTAGAAATACTGGAAAAGGGAAGTGTTTTCCTGCCTATAGTTGAAGGAACTGACGAAGCTATCCTTGAAATCGAGGAAAAAATTCTCCGTTTAAATGAAATAAAAGAAGCTGACGAAATGGTAAAATTCTTAGAAAGTGACTTTATAAAGGGTGTAGAAAGGTGGAAAACATTCTTAGTAAAAATTTTATCAACCATTAATAATTCCTCTATGGAGACTCATTAATGAATCTATCCTTTATAACTGCTCCTTTTGGTTTCGTTTTGGGAACCATTATTGGAAGTTTTTTAAATGTCTGTATATACAGACTTCCGAGAGAAGAATCTATCATTTTTCCGGGCTCTCACTGTCCCAAATGTAATTCTCCGATCAAATGGTATGACAACATCCCTATAATAAGCTATCTTCTACTTAAAGGGAAATGCCGCTACTGCGGTGAGAAAATCCCCCCAATTTATCCACTTGTTGAACTTCTATCCGGCTTACTAACGGCAGGTATATTCTTCAGGTTTGGTATTTCCTTCGATTCGTTTTATTACAGCATACTTACATGGTTTTTAATAGTAATTTCTGCAATCGATATAAAAGAACTTATGGTTCCGGTAAAACCCTGCTACATTGTCATGGTTCTTGGCATACTTTTATCGCCGTTCACCCACTCAGTCAGTCTGATTGACTCTATCTTAGGAGCCTCTCTGGGAGCAGGAATAATCCTATTTATAATAGAAAGTTACTTCATTTTTAGAAATAAAGAAGGCATGGGATACGGTGATGCAAATATCATGGCAGTAATCGGTGCATTCCTGGGATGGAAAAAAGTGTTTTTCGTCATATTCTTCGCTTCCCTGATAGGAGCAATAGTTGGTATTATATTTATAATATCAGGTAAAGATAGTGAATCACCGTTGCCTTTCGGACCATTTTTGGCAATCGGTGGTTACCTTACAATATTTTTAGGGGATTTACTTCTTAAGTTTTACCTGGGAGGGTAAATGAACGAAACATACTCTATGAACACCAACTTCCAATGCGGCACAAAAACGTTCCATGTTCAAACCGAATTCTACAAATCCTCAGGTAAAGTAGTAACCAACATATTTTTCCAGGGAAACATAGTAAAAAGAATTGAAAAACTGCCAGAAACCGAAGATATATCACAGGAAATCAAGAAACAACATGAACATATATTACAAAAGCTCCAGGAAGCTCTTGAAAAACAAAAGAAACAGACAGAAAACTGCACCAAAAGCAATCACGTCCAAAACGAAGCAAAGAGCAAAAAAGCCGCTTCTTATAGTCAAGGTGAAAGGTTTATGAAAAAACGAAGCAAACCGGGGGAAGAAGTCATCAAAAAATTAATAACCAGAAAACCAGGGAAAGAAGTTATCAATAAACTTATAGAAAAAAGGCCGGGAGAAGAAGCACTCAAAAGACTTATGGAAAAGAAACCCGGAAAAGGGCTGCTTGACAAACTTATGGAAAAAAGACCGGGAGAAGAAGCAGTCAAAAAACTCATGGAAAAGAAACCTGGAAAGGAACTGTTTGAAAAACTCAAAGAAGAAAAACCAGGTAAGGAATTTATAGAGCACTTTATAGATCTGCTAAAACATTAAGCAACTTATCGGGGGAAGAGACTATAAAATCCGGAGAAAAACGAAGAAGGTTAGAAAAGGAATTAAATCCCCAGGTTACAGCTAAGCAAGTAACACAGGCTTTTTTGGCAGCCACAATATCCCTTCCTTCATCACAAACATAAACAATATCTCCGTAATTTTCCTTTAATTTAAGCAGAATCTTATACTTTTTTTTTAGAAATGCATTCGTCTCTACAAAAAGAATCTCCCCAGATAATCCGTTCTCTTCAAGAACAGATCTTACAAACTTCCTGGAGTTGGTGGTTAATATTCCACATTTAAACCCAGAAAATGATAACTGTTTTATAACTGCTAATAAACCATTGTGAATCTTGATTTTCCTTCTCTTTTTCTCTTTTTTTAGTAAATACCTTAAAACAAACACAAGAGGCAGAAATTTATACTCTGAAACGCCATAAGATAAAGCAAATTCATCCAGAGACAGTTCTTTCACAAGTTGTCTGTCGCTATTTGATATAGATTTTACTCTAAAAACCGGAGCAACTTTATTATAAACATCAATCGCTATGTCAAAAGTATCTGCAAGCGTGCCGTCAAAATCAAAAACAATCGTCTTCATAATTTTTGACTTATAAGTTTTAAAATCTCCAGAGCAACTTGCCTTTTAGAACCTTTAACCCGCTCTTCAAAATTTTCCCCGATAATCATACATTCTGTTTCATCTTCTCCAAAAACCTTCCCTTTTACATCATTGGCGACAACCATGGTAAGCCTTTTAGACTTTAGCTTTTTACGAGCATTCTCAATTAAATTTTCAGTTTCGGCAGCAAAACCGACTATACACTTTGCCAGTCTTTTAGAAGCAACCTCAGCGAGAATATCCGGTGTCCTTTCAAGCTCTAAAACAAGTTTAGAATCGCTTTTTTTTATTTTATTCTCATTTACTCTGACCGGCCTATAATCATTTATAGCTGCTGCAGAAATATAGATATCAGCTCCCTCTATATTATCCATAACTGCTTTCCTCATATCTTCCACCGTTTCAACTTCAAAATAATTAACTCCGTAAGGTTGATTCAAGCATGTTTTTCCGGAAATCAATGTTACTAAAGCCCCTGCAGCTCTGGCAATCCTGGCTAATTCATACCCCATCTTTCCGGAAGAAGGATTAGAAATAAACCTCACGGGATCAATGTACTCTCTCGTAGGACCTGCCGTAATTACGACTTTTTTATCTTTTAAAAATTTAGGAATAAAATAATCTTCAACAGCTTCAACAATTGTTTCTATCTTAGCCAGCCTTCCTTTCCCTTTTACACCGCAGGCAAGCTCACCCTCATCAGAATCTACAATTTTATAACCTCTTTTTTTGAGAAGCTCAATATTATCAACAGTCGCAGGATTTTCATACATTTTAACGTTCATAGCAGGACAAATAATACCTTTACCTATTGCAAGAGCAGAAGCAGTAACCGGATTATCTGCTATACCGTGGGCTATCTTCGCTATCGTATTTCCGGTAGCCGGTGCAACAACAAAAAGATCAACTGAAGAAGCCAAAGACGTATGCCTTATTTCAGGATTTTCTTTTGGAACAATTTCTTTATAAACAGAATGACCTGAAAGCGTTCGAAGCACCACTTCAGAAACAAATTCAAGACCGTTCGGCGTAACCGCAGTATAAACATCAGCTCCTTTTTTCTGCAACTCCCTCAAAATCTCTATAGCTTTGTAAGCAGCTATACTTCCCGTTATTCCCAAAAGTATCTTTTTACCTTCAAGTGTTCTTTCCACGCTTAGTAACTCCTTTTATAAGTGGTTTTATATCTATCTCCTGTCCCAGGTAAAGACTAAAGCCAAAGCTTGTTGTATAACTGGTAATAACAGCTGCCGTCATAGGAATAACAACATCCGCATGACTCATTTCTGTAATCATAACAATCGCAGCAAGAGGTGTCTTCGCACCGGCAGCAAGCGCCGCTCCCATACCAGCAAGAGAAAACATCACTATTTGGTCAGGAAATAGATGCCCAAACATGTTACCGACAGCCGCTCCTATCAAAAGATTGGGCAAAACAAGTCCACCGGGAATACCAAAACCCAACGTCAAACTTGTAACAAGGATAACACCGATAACTATTAAAATATCAATCCAAACAGGCAGAGGCATCTGTGCAAGTTTTGAAACAATGCCCATGTGAGCTGGAGCAGCCAATATTTCCGTATCATGAGTGGCAAAGTAAAGAGCTATAAGTATAGGAAGAGAAACTATTGTTCCTATTACAGGTCTTTTCATAGGTTCAAAAAACTTTGAAACACATGAACCTGTATGAAACATAAACGTATAAAGATAAATTATGAATGATATTGCTAACCCCATTATCACCAGATAAGGGATACTGTCAAGCGTCCAGACAGGCTCCTGAGTAAGAGCGATAAAAGCACTTTCCCCTCTAAAAAACGTAAAAGTAAGATAACTGGTAATGGCAGCAATTATCATCGGAACAAACGGAGAATAATCAAAATCATACATATTCTCAAGCTCCATAGCAAAAATAGAGCTTCCAAGAGGGGCTTTCAACAGAGCTCCCGTAAATGCACCTCCACCTATCAAACCTAAAAGGTTTTTAAACCTCTTACTGAAACCGTAGGCTTTTCCAAGCCACTCTCCGATAGCAACCCCTATGAAAAAAGAAGGCCCTTCTCTACCTGCTATAAAACCGCCGGACAGAACAAGCGTTGAAGAAATAAATTTCAACAAAACCAGTTTAACAGGAAGAAAGTATTTTGTCTTCAAATGAACAATCGCATAACCTATACCTGGTCCACCTACAATAGGATCAATAACCAGCGTATAACCAACAACCAGAGCCGTAATTATCGGATACAGAAAAAAAAGGGCATCATGGATAGAAATTAACCTGTTAATTTCCGTGATTAAAACATCCATAAAAGCAGCTATTGAACCTGTAATTATCCCAACGGTGAAAGCATAAGGAATCCAGCGCCCCAAAAAGTGAGAAATGGACAAAAGATCAAACCTCAATTTAAGGTTCACCTTGGCACAGCCTTTCAAATACTGCCACACAAGTTTCAAAAAAGCTTTATCAAATTTCATTAAAATCTCCGTCTAAAAATCGAAAAAATTTCTCACCCTTCCAAACAGCTTTTTCGCAATCTCAAGAAGTCTTCTTATTCTTTCTTCGGTAGGAGGATGAGTAGAAAACAGAGCAGCAAGTCCATCACCTTTAAAAGGATTTACAATAAACATATGAGAAGTCGCAGGCTTTACTTCTGCTTCTACAACTCTTGGAGGAATACCTTTAGCATAAAGCTCAAGCTTTCTTAAAGCACTGGCAAGAGCTTCGGGCTTACCGGAAATTTCCGCTCCCGTTTCATCGGCAATAAATTCCCGCGACCTTGAAATAGCTAATCTGATAAGTGTAGCTGCTATCGGAGCAACAATAATCATTAAAATAAGACCGATCGTTTCAGCCATCCCGTCTCTATCATCATCTCTTCCAAACCCAAAAAAGAGAGACCACTTAGCCATATCTGCAATCATAACGATAGCACTTGCCATAGTAGCAGCAACAGCAGAAATAAGTGTATCTCTGTTTTTTATATGAGCAATCTCGTGAGAAAGGACACCTTCAACTTCGTCTTTATCAAGAATTTCAAGCAACTTTGTAGTTACACAAACAACTCCGTGTTCAGGATCTCTACCGGTTGCAAAAGCATTAGGAACATCCATAGGAACAATTGCAACCTTTGGCTTAGGAATGTCAGCACTTTTGGCAAGCCTTTCAACAATCTCATGAAGCTCCGGAGCCTCTTCAGGGGACACCTCCCTGGCTCCATACATAGAAAGAACAATTTTGTCAGAAAAGAACCAGCTGGCAAAATTCATACCCATAGCTATAAAAAAGGCAAAAATCATGCCGGCAGTACCGCCTACCAATTTTCCGAAAACAAGCAAAATAGCCGAAAGTAGTGCTAAAAAGAAAACTGTCTTTACTGTATTTACCACCTTAAACCTCTCACAATCTCCCAAGTTTTTTCAAAATATCTCTCTTTTTAATTCTATAAAATATAAGCCTTCCGTGAGGACAAACCCTTTTTTCCTTACACTCCATATACAAAGCTATCAATTTTTCGAGCTCAGATGTAGAAACAAATTCAACACCTGCTTTAACAGCATTTTTACAGGCTGACGAGGCAACACTTTCCGGTTCTTTCCCCTTCAAAACATCCTCTACATCTTCACGTGAAATAATAGCAGGCAGAGATAAAATGATAAACTTCTTCCCGTCCCTTTTTACATTTACTCCCAATCTTTCAAGTTTTTTAACCATCAGATAATCATCTAAGTAAATCGGCGGACTCAATCTTTTTTCCTCAAAAAATCCTTCCCTTAACTTCTCAAGAATCATCTCATAATTAACTCTTTCATGAAGAAGATGAATATCAAAGAAATAGTAATAATTTCCATCCTCACATATTGCAACAGTCCCATCAGTACCTATTAATTTTAACCTCCCATAATTAAAACTTGCCTCTTCCTTAACTCCCTGAACAGTTTTAAATTGAGGCAGAAAATATAGATTCTTATTAAGGAGACTCTCAAGATTTCGCAAAACATTAGATAAATCCTTAAAAACAACCTTATCTTTCAAAGGTGAAATATTAAAATCAACCTCTGAAGGCGGAAACTCAATAAAAAGGATATACTCTTCTATATGATGTTTTCTAAGCAAAACCGCAATCTCTTTAGAAACAACAGGACGTCTATTGACAAAGATTTTCTTTACCCTGCCGGAAGAACCGTCAAACTTAGTTTTATAAAACAGCGTTAAAAACTCTTTTTCTTTTAACTCAAATCCTTTCCCGGTAACTCTATATATTCTCTCCATTTTAGAAGAAACAGGATAAGTGACATTATCAATTTTAAAAACAACTCCTTCATTGGCTATTGCCAGATCTTCCACGACATTTTTCATTCTCTGTTTTTCATTCCTTGAAACACTCTTTTTTCTAACTGGAACATTAAAATATAGATCCTCAACAACAACTGTCGTGCCAGAAGAGAAAGGTATCGGTTCGTAATTTTCAACAACACCACCTTTAACAACAATAACTCCACCGATCTCTTCCAGATAATAACGGCTCTTTAAAACCAATCGGGAAAAAAGAGAAATGGCATGTAAAGCTTCACCTCTAAAACCGTAAGTCCTTAGTTTCAATAGATCTTCCGAATTCTCTATCTTACTTGTAGAAAATCTCTCAACCGCAAGAGGAAGTTCCTTAAATGGAATACCTTCCCCGTCATCAATAACTTTAAAATTGAAAGGAGAATTAATCAAAACGGTTACGGTAGAAGCATTTGCATCCAGGCTATTTTCAACAAGTTCCTTGACAACTGATGAGGGCGAAACAGCTATCTGTCCCGCCGCTATCTTTGAAATAACGTTCTCATTCAAGCGCCGTATCATGTTCTTCCGCTAACTTTTTTCTCTCCTGCTCAGCAAGGAAGTTTGCTATATCAACCCGTGTAATCATACCGAGAAGATTTTTATTCTCATAATTATCAACTACAGGAGCCCTTCCTATACCGTTACTGATAAATATATTAAGAACTTCAAGAATAGACATATCTGGCAGCACACATACGGGATTACGTGTCATGATATGTTCAACCGTAACCTTAGCTCTGTCGGAAATAGGCACTTTCATTATGTCTCTACCTGTAACCATACCTATAACTTTCCCATTAACAACAACAGGAATACCTGAAATCGTATATTCTGCCATTAACCTTTCTGCCTTTAAAACAGGATCGGTCGGGGAAATTGTTATAACGTTCTTAGTCATAATGTCAGCTACCCGGTAAGTTCTGAGCAACGCACCTTTAAGTTCATCCATGTGAGCCGGAGAGTCAATTCTACTTTTAACTTGAGCAGGAAACATTGTAATATCAGTAGTAAGAAGATAAGCAACTGAAACCGCTATAAGAGAAGGAACAAGCAGATCATAACCACCTGTTATCTCAACAACAAGAATAAGTGTCGAAAGAGGAATATTTGCAGCTGCCGCAAGAGTTGCAATCATACCAACAATCATTAAAGAAGCTATATCTATATGAGAATGGGGCAAAAAGCTCAAAAAATTAGCAACATAATAGAAAGAAGCACCTGTTAAACCGCCTATAACGATACAAGGACCGAAAATACCACCAGAGCCACCAGAACCGAGAGTCAGAGAGAGTCCCAGAATGACCATAAGAACACCGGTAATTATGTGAAGGGGAGTCAGATAAGTCGTTTTCCCCAACATTATAAGTTGGATCCATCCGTAAGCACTACCAATGGCGAGAGGATTAAGCATTCCCAAAATACCTGTGAAAAAACCACCTATGGCAGGTTTTAACGCTGGATGAAGTTCAAGATTCACGAAAAAATGATGGATATTAAAAAATGCATAAACAAGCAATCTGGCAACTAAAGCTGCAAGAACTCCCATAACAAAATACGTTATAAACAGAGGAACGGATAAACCTTTAAAAGGGTGAACAGGAACCTTAAACATATGATCAAAACCCGTGAAAACACCAACAATAATATATGATGTAACAGAAGCGATAAAACCAGGGATCAAAGCTTCAACTTCAAAATCACGTCTATAAAAAAGCTCACCAGACAAAAGAGCACCAGCAAGAGGAGCCTTAAAAACACCCGCGATACCTGCGCCAAGACCAACGGCAAGAGCTATGTTTTTAGTATGATCGTCAAGTTTGAAAAGTTTACCCACAAACGAACCGACACTACCACCGATTAAAGCACTTGGACCTTCCGTTCCTGATACTCCACCTGAACCGATTGTTATAGCAGATGTAATAAGTTTAAAAACCGCAGACTTCAATCCTAAATGAAGGCGAAAGTGAAAAGCTTTAATAGCCATTTCCGTACCTTCACCTCTCGCTTCAGGAACAAGATAGGTAATAATACCTACTATTAAACCTCCGATCGCAACAGAAAGAGGAAGAAGATAAGGCCTTTCCATAACAAAATGGTAAACCGTACTTCCACCTTCCCCAGCCGGAAGAGGAGGGATGTAACCTACAATATTTCCCAGAAACAGCTCTGTTGAAAACTCTATAGCTCTAACAAAAACCACTATGAAAAGACCAGTTATTAAACCAATAACACCTGGAATAAAAAGATCCTGAAAATTTTCCTGATAAGAGATGGTGAAACGCCTCTTTATTGCCCCTAAATGAAGCACCGCACTCCTCCTAACCCCTTATTTACTTTATCCATATTAACCCAATCAATGCGCAAGAAACTATTATATACCTAAAAAGGTGATATAGGCAAAATTTAAAAACTTGAAAAAGAAACATCGCCCCCATATTTTGATACAAAATCCCATGATTTTAAAAGAGGAGAAACGTGAGAAACATTAAATTAACTATAGAATATGACGGAACAAACTATATGGGATGGCAATTTCAAAAACACGGCAGGACAATTCAGGGAACAATAATGGAAGCTCTTGAAAGAATTCTCCACCACAACGTTAATTTAAAAGGGGCAAGCCGAACCGATGCAGGAGTGCATGCTTTTGGTCAAGTTGCAACTTTTAAAACAAATAAAAAAATTCCTCTTTATAAACTACAGCGAGCCCTAAATGGTTTATTACCCCATGATATAAAAGTAATATCCACAGAAGAAGTTACTCCATCATTCGACCCAAGAAGAGAAGCAAAAGGAAAAACATACATTTATAGAATATTTAACAGAAAAATCGCTTCACCTTTCGAATACAAACGCGCATGGTTTATTCCTGAAAGCCTAGATATAGAGATATTCAAAAAAAGCCTGACATACTTTAAAGGAACTCACGATTTCACAACTTTTTCAAAATTATCAAAAGACGAAAATAGGAACCCTGTAAGAACAATTGATTCCATCACGCTACACAAAAACAACCATATAATAAAAATCGAAATAACGGGCCGCTCATTTTTAAGACACATGATAAGAATAATTGTCGCAACGGCAGTTGAGTGTGCAAAAGGAAAACTTAAACCAGAAAATATACCAGAAATGTTCAAAGCGAAAGATAGAAGAAAAGCACCGTTTCTGGCACCTGCTGAAGGTTTATATTTGATGAAAATCTACTATAAAAACTATCCTTACTCTAATGGTGAACTACCTATGAATTCTGATGATAAAATAAATGAAGTCAAAATAGAAAAGGAGCCTTATGAGAGCTAAGATATTTATAAAGGGAACAGTCCAGGGTGTCGGATTCCGCCCATTCATTTACAGACTTGCGACATCCTTAAACCTCAAAGGTTACGTCCTAAACGACACTTCCGGTGTTACGATAGAAGTTGAAGGAAATGAAAAAAACTTAATAGAATTTTTATTAAGAATAGAAAAAGAAAAACCACCTATCTCAAAGATATACAGTCTTGAGTATAAAATTTTGGAAGACGCCGGATTCGATAATTTCGAAATAAAAAAGAGCAAAGAAAGCGGGAAAATAGAAGTTTTGATTCTTCCGGATCTTGCCACATGTGAAGACTGTATAAAAGAACTGGAAGACCCTGAAAACAGACGATACCGATACCCGTTCATAAATTGCACAAACTGCGGACCAAGATTCACCATCATCGAAAAATTACCCTATGATAGAAAAAATACCACAATGAAAATCTTCAAAATGTGTCCCGAATGCGAAAAAGAGTATAACGACCCTACAAACCGCCGTTTCCACGCACAACCAAACGCATGCCCCGTATGTGGACCCCACGTCTGGCTAACAGATAAAAAAGGAACTACAATAGCAGAAAGAGAAAAAGCACTAAAACTAACTGTCAAATTACTTAAAGAAGGAAAAATCCTTGCAATAAAAGGTCTGGGGGGATTCCATCTCATTTGCGATGCTTCAAACGAAGAAACAGTAAAAGAACTAAGAAAACGGAAAAACCGTGAAGAAAAACCTTTTGCCGTAATGTTTCCCAACATTGAATCAATAAAAAAGGAGGCTTATGTTTCACCTCTTGAAGAGAGAGCGCTTTTATCTATTGAAAGACCCATTGTTATCCTAAAAAAAAGCAAAAATTATTCCCTTGCTTCGTCTGTGGCACCATCAAACAGCACGATAGGGGCATTTCTCCCATATACACCATTACACCATCTGATTTTAAACGACTTTGAAAAACCAATAATAGCAACAAGCGCAAACATTACAGATGACCCAATTGTAAAAGACAACGAAGAAGCAATCAACAGATTGACTGACATCGCAGACTTTCTGTTGTTACACAACAGACCCATCAAAAGACGTTGCGACGATTCCGTTATCAGGATTGTTGCAGAAAAACCGTCTCCTCTGAGGCGCTCAAGAGGATTCGCCCCACTACCGGTGAAGTTACCGTTTAACTTGAAAAAACCAGTGCTTGCACTGGGACCGTTTATGAAAAACACAATAGCACTGGGAATAGACAACAAAGTTTTTATATCTCAGCACATAGGAGACCTTGAAACACCACTTGCTATAGAATTTTACGAAGAAACCGTAAAAGACTTTCTATCACTATTTAACATCAATCCCGAAATAGTTGTATGCGATAAACATCCTTTGTATTATTCAACAAAATTTGGAGAAAAAAACTTCAAAGAAAAACTTTTAAAGGTTCAACACCATTTTACCCATCTTCTATCCTGTCTTGCTGAAAATGAAGTCGATCCTGAAGAGGAAGTAATCGGATTCTCTTTTGATGGAACAGGATACGGAGACGATGGAACAATCTGGGGAGGCGAAGTTTTCAGATTAAATTTTTTCCAATACAAAAGACTGTTTCACCTCAAACAATTTAGACTTCCGGGAGGCGAAAAAGCGGTCAAGGAACCTTACAGAGTAGCCATATCATTGTGCAAAAAAGCAGGCGTAAATCCCCCTCAAAATCTAACAGATGAAAAAGCAATAACCTTCATTATGAAAATGGTAGAAAAAGGCATAAACTCCCCATTAACTTCAAGTATGGGAAGGCTATTTGACGGAGTTGCGGCGTTAATAGACATAAAGAAAAAAGTCTCCTACCATGCACAGGCAGCAATACTTTTAGAACAGGAAGCACTAAAATCGAAAACAAAAGAAAAATACAGATTCAGAATAAGAGAAGGCATCATTAATTGGATATCCGTTATTAAAGAAATTTTAAGCGATGTTGAAAAAGGTATCCCCACTCCTGTTATTGCAAGGAAATTTCACAACGGTATTGCTGAAATGATAGTAAACATAGCCGAAATGGAAAGAAATAAAACCGGCATATCAAAAGTGGCTTTTTCAGGCGGCGTATTCCAGAACGGACTTTTAATAGAAACTGTCTTACCTCTTCTGGAAGAGAAAAACTTCACGGTTTACACCCATCAGATAGTTCCAACAAATGATGGCGGCATATCACTGGGACAGGTCATAGCAGGAGGGATAAAATGAAAAGATTAGAAGGCGTTTCTTCATTTATAGTTATGGATATAGTAAGAGAGGCAGGAAAGTATGAAGACACCATACATTTTGAGGTGGGACAACCAGACCTTCAACCGCCGCCTCAAGTGTGGGAAGAAGCCGAAAAAGCAATAAAGGACGGGAAAAACAGCTACATAGAAAGTCTGGGACTACTCCAGTTAAGAAAAAAAATTTCAGAGTTCTATTACAAAAAATACGGCATTAACATTTCCCCTTCAAGAATAGCAATAACTTCAGGAACTTCCGGTGCGTTTCTCGTCGCCTATTCAATTTTACTCGATTTTGGAGAAAAAATACTCCTGACGGACCCTTCATATCCGTGTTATAAAAACTTTGCAAAGGTATTAGACATAAATCCCGTGTTCGTCCCCGTTGACAAAACTACAAACTACCGGCTTACACCAGAAAAACTAAACGAAAACAGCAATGTAAAAGCAGTCCACATACCTTCTCCTTCCAACCCCATAGGAAACATTTACGACAAAGAAACGCTAAAAAACCTCATAGAAACTGCCGAAGAAAAAAAGATATGGTTTATATCAGATGAAATTTACCACGGACTTGTTTACGATAAAAAAGAACACACAGCTCTCGAATTCTCGGATAACGCCGTAGTAATAAGCGGATTTTCCAAATATTTCTGTATGCCGGGGTTCCGACTCGGATGGATAATCCTTCCAGAAAATCTCATGAGAAAAGCAGAGATAATTCTTCAAAACTTCTTCATAAGCGCACCCACAATAAGCCAATACGCAGCACTGGGAGCTTTTGATTATCAGTATCTATCAAAAGTAACGGAAATTTTCAAAGAGAGAAGAGACTATCTATTTAATGCCCTATCATCGATATTTGAAATAGATGCAAAACCGGAAGGCGCTTTTTACATATGGGCTAACATTTCAAAATACAGCAATAACTCCTTTGAATTTGCAAAAGAATTGCTCGAAAAATTACACGTAGCCGTAACGCCAGGAGTAGATTTCGGAAAAAATGGAACCGAAAAATATATAAGGTTTGCATACACGAGAAACATAGAACATCTGTCAGAAGGCGTTGAAAGAATCAAAAATTACCTTAAATCATAAAAAACTATATCTACACCAGCAACGGCTTTGAATGACTTTCACAAGTTAAAGATGTATAATTTGCGCTGAAATCTCCCATCAGAGAGGTAAATAAGATGCTTGACCATTTCGGAAACTTTGAAAGAACCCATTACTGCGGAGAATTAAGGAAAGAAAACATAGGAGAAGATGTCTGTCTTACCGGCTGGGTGGACTCTACGAGAGACCACGGCGGTGTTGTATTTATAGATTTAAGAGATAGAACAGGAAAGGTTCAAATTGTATTCAGCCCTGAAATAGATGAAGAACTTACAGAAAGAGCTAAAAAGATAAAAGATGAATATGTTCTGGCAGTTAAAGGAAAAGTCAGGAAAAGACCCGAAGGGACGGAAAATCCTAAAATCTCCACAGGAGAAGTTGAAGTTTACGTCGAAAAACTGAAAATACTAAACCGCTCACGTCCACTTCCGTTTCCTGTCGAAGATGAAATCAAGGTAGGTGAAGACACCAGACTTAAATACAGATTTCTGGATTTAAGAAGAAAGAAAATGCAGGAAAACATAATATTCCGCCATAGACTCTACCAAACTGTAAGAAAAGTCTTTAATGAAGAAGGATTTATTGAAATAGAAACTCCTTTCCTTACGAAAAGTACGCCAGAAGGTGCAAGAGACTTTCTTGTGCCAAGCAGGATATATCCTGGAAAGTTTTATGCTCTTCCTCAGTCACCGCAACTCTTCAAACAGATCCTTATGATTTCAGGATTTGACAAATACTTTCAGATAGTTAAATGTTTCAGAGACGAAGATTTAAGGGCTGACAGACAACCGGAATTTACACAAATAGATTTTGAAATGTCTTTTGTTAGAGAAAAAGACGTAATGAAATTTGCTGAAAAGCTTATCAAAACAGTTTATAAAGAGCTTCTTGATATAGAAATAGAAACTCCACTTTCTGTCATGTCCTACGACGAAGCAATGGAAAGATTTGGAACAGACAGACCAGATACAAGGTTCGGGCTTGAACTCAAAAACATCACCGACATAGCAAAAAGCTGCAACTTCAAAGTTTTTAGAATGGTAGCCGAAAATGGTGGAATCGTTAAAGCCCTGAACTTTAAAGGTGGGGCTTCTCTTTCAAGAAAAGAGATTGACGATCTTACCAAATTTGTCGGTATTTACGGTGCGAAAGGCCTAGCATGGATTAAAGTTCAACCTGACGGACTTCAATCGCCAATTGTAAAGTTTTTCTCCGAAGGTGAAATGAACGAAATCCTCAAAAGACTGGAAGCAGAACCGGGAGATATTCTCTTCTTCGTGGCTGATTCATATGAAGTTACAAACCACGCACTCTCAAACCTGAGATTAAAACTGGGAAAAATAGCAAACCTTATAGACGAAAGCAAGATAAATCTTCTATGGATTACCGACTTCCCGATGTTCGAATGGAATGAAGAAGAAAACCGATGGGAAGCTCTTCACCATCCATTTACAAGCCCAAAAGAAGAGGACATCGAAAAGCTCGAAACCAATCCGGGAAGCGTAAAAGCAAGAGCTTACGATATGGTTCTTAACGGTGTTGAAATAGGAGGCGGAAGCATCCGTATACACAGACCGGACATCCAGGAAAAGGTGTTCAAGGTAATAGGACTCTCTAAAGAAGAAGCAACCGATAGATTTGGTTTCTTACTTGAAGCACTAAACTACGGTGCCCCTCCTCACGGAGGGATGGCATTTGGACTTGACAGGCTGTGCGCACTGATGAGAAACGAAGAATCAATAAGAGACGTAATAGCATTCCCTAAAACTCAAAGAGGTCAGTGTCTGCTTACGGGAGCACCTGATAGTGTTAGACCGCAACAGCTTGCAGAACTTAAAATTTCCGTGGAAGCAGAAGAGGAGGAGTAATCCTCCTCTTTTTCACATCCTACTATGTAATCTGTTAACTTTTCTTTGTAAGGAGTGCTTCAGAAAGTCTGGCTATCATGTCACGTTGCATTATGATTTCTGGATTCTTAAAACCATTGCAATTTATAAGATAAAAACTGGACTTCCTTTCATAAACGTAGACTTTGTAAAAAACAAAGTTCAGAATCAATTATGACAGTTGAAAGAGAAGAATTCCTTAAAGTCATGGGAGCTTTAGCGTCTGTTGGTGCAAGTTTTGAAGTTCGTTTACTTAAGAATAGGAAATATGCAAGTGTATATGGCCTAACAGGATAGTAAACGGCCTTTTAAGCCAGAAAGGAAATTCAGGATATATGTTCCAGGAGGTACTCCTAATGGTTTACACAAAATTATTGACACAACCGCTCAAAGCCTCCAAGATGTATTATAACAGATTTTTTTAACATATCGGTTAACATTATAGAAGGAAAGGCTATTGGTTCGAAGATTCTTTGCTACTGCATAATGGTGGTCTCCTTTTTGTTGCTGAAGAGTTTTAGATTCTTCGGGCTGCACCCTCAGGATGGGGTTATATTTTTAGCTCTTTTATCACGGCTTCTATAACTTTCTGAGCATTTGCTTTTTTCGTGCATGTGTGATTCATTTTCTAAGGTTCCTGAGAGTTGTTATTTATTAATTTAGGTAATGTAGTGTTGCTTTCAACAGGTGTAAGGCGCCTGAAGTATCCAGATGAATGGAAGGGATACTTCACTAAAGCTCAGGATGAGAGAGTAAGATACTCAGGGCAATGGAAAAAAGACGCTCAGGATAACGGGAGGAAGGAACAGTCAGAAATCACATCTGTATGTGAAGCCTGTTTATTTTCTTCTTCAAAAGAGGTTCCGGAAGATTTTCCATAAAATCAAGTTGTCTTATAGCTTCCGGATCTTTCAAACCGTTACAGTTGGTAAGGTAAAAGCCCGGCTTTTCTCCGTAAACGCAGGCTTCGTCAAAAACAAAACCACATATTAAAAGTCCTTTTTCTTCAAAAAGCTTTTCAAACTCAGGAACGTTTTTAATAACATCTATTTGAGCATCGATGTTAAGCTCTATGAAAGCAGTATTCAGAAGAGTTTCAGATTCATAAAGTGGTGCTATTATCTCAAAGTTTTCTTCATAAACTTTTGAAAGAACCTTAAATTCAATTTCCGCCGCAGGAAAACTCATACTTATCAGATCTTTTACAGGCACACCATTAGTTTCTATAACACCTATTAGAGGCAAATTGTAGTTTTTAACAGCGTAATATATTGATGCAAGGTTAGTTGCTGCCTGACAACCTGCATTGGCAACCACAAAAGCACAGGAAGGAAGAGAAAAAAATCTGCATGACAAAAGCCTGGAAGAGCAAACTATGCAACACTCAAAACTTCCTATCTCACATTCATGCTCTTCGATTAATATCTTTTCTATTATGTTTATAGCAGACATCAAATCTCCTTTACAGTAACTTCACCTGTTGCTGTATCAAGTATAGCAAATGTTGAATGATCTGAAAGATAGCCACACAGTTCACCGGGATTTAAAACAACAATTCCTTTAATCCTATCCACAAAAATCTCGTGGGTATGACCAAAGAATAGGAAATCAACACTCCCTGGGATAACGTCCAAAAGCACAGGTTCATGCATGACAACTGCCTTTCTTCCGTCAATTTCCATAAAAAACGGTGGTTTCTTTATTTCAGGGAACTTTTTAAGCAGTCCGGCAACTTCACCGTCATTATTTCCAAAAACAACGGTTAGAGGTGCTTCTACCTTTTTAAATACCTCCATGGTAAACGGTGAAATAATGTCACCGCAGTGCACTACAAGTCCAACATCCATACCGTTAACAAGTTCTACAAACCTTCTGCTCTTTTCAACGTTATCGTGGCTGTCAGAAACAACTGCCACTTTCATTTTTCACTCTCCTTCTTTGCCGGTTCTGGCGGTTTATTAGTGGTGTACTTACATTCAGGATATCTTGAGCAACCGTAGAAAACACGTCCTTTTTTACTTCTTCTTTCCACGATATTGCCTTCGCCACACTCAGGACATTTCCCGTAAGTTATTCTTTCGGTATATTTGCATTTAGGATAGTTAGAGCAGGCAATAAATCTTCCGTATCTGCCGCTTTTGATTACAAGTTCAGCACCACACTCGGGACATTTTCTGCCAATTTTTTCCTCTTCTTTTTTCCCGCTCTCTTTATAATCACACTCGGGATAGTTAGAACAGGCAATAAATGCACCGTACCTGCCGTATATCTTCAACAGTTCAGCACCACATTTAGGACATTTACGTCCAATCGGCTCACCTTTTAATTCTTTTAAATCTTTTTTAGCTTTATCAAGAAGATCTTTAAATTCGCCAAAGTAGAACTCTTTTAAAAGTTCCTTCCACTTTTTCTGTCCCTCTTCTATTTTATCAAGCTCTTCTTCAATGTTAGCAGTGAATTTTATATCTACAATTTTAGGGAAAAGCTTTTTCAAAAGACCGTTGATAAATTCGCCAAGTTCCGTCGGCTTTAACTTCTGTTTTTCCTTTTCTACGTAACCCCTTTGAATAATATTTGAAATTATCGTCGCGTAAGTTGAAGGCCTTCCGACGCCGTCTTCCTCAAGGGCTTTTACAAGTGTTCCTTCCGTGTATCTTGGCGGTGGTTCTGTAAAGTGCTGAACACCTTTAATATCTTTCAGCTCAACCTTTTCACCCTCATTAACGGGCGGAAGCAACCTTTCATCAACATCGATTTTATAAACCTTCATGAATCCTGGAAACTTTACGGTGCTTCCAGTGGCGCGGAAAACAAGACCGTTACCTTCAACATCCATTGCAACAGTGTTAAAGACGGCATCCTTCATCTGGGAAGCAACAAACCTGCGCCATATCAGATCGTAAAGTTTGAATTGCTCAGGCGTAAGGTAATTTTTAATACTTTCAGGCGTTCTCTCCACAGATGTGGGTCTTATTGCCTCATGGGCATCTTGGGCAGATTTTGGCGTTTTTCCTTCGTAACTCCTGGGCTTCTGCGGAAGATAATCCTTACCAAACTCCGTTTCTATAAAGCCTCTTACCTCTTTTAACGCTTCATCTGATACTCTCGTTGAATCTGTTCTCATATATGTAATCAGACCAACCCTTTCTTTGCCTATATCAATACCTTCATAAAGCTGCTGTGCTATTTGCATGGTAAGCTTCGCAGGAAATCCAAAACGCTTTGATGCTTCCTGCTGAAGAGTGCTCGTTATAAAAGGCGGATACGGCTTTCTCTTTCGCTCTTTTGTCTCAACAGAGGCAACAACAAAAGAGGCAGCCTGCTTTGCCTTTTCAACCAACTTTTTAGCAGTAGCCTCATCAGGTATTGAAAACTTTGAAAGCTTTTTCCCATCAACGGCAGAAAGTTTTGCCGAAAAATCACCCTCATCTGCGCCAAATAGAGCTTCTATTGTCCAGTACTCCTTTGGTTTAAAAGCCCTTATTTCCTCTTCCCTGTCACAGATAAGCCTTAAAGCTACCGACTGAACCCTACCGGCTGAAAGAGCTTTTTTAAATCGACGAGAAAGAAGAGGCGAAATCGTGTAACCAACAATTCTGTCAAGGATTCTCCTTGCCTGCTGAGCATCAACTTTTTTCTCGTCTATTGTATCGGCATTCTTTATTGCTTCCTGAATGGCCCTTTTGGTAATTTCATGAAATCTAACTCTATAAATGCCGTCTTTTTTTATTCTTTTCAAGATATGAGCAATGTGCCAGCTTATAGCTTCTCCTTCTCTATCAGGGTCAGTAGCAAGGTAAACCTCATCAGCCTTCTTTGCGGCCTCTTTAATCTCTTTTACTACCTTCTGCTTACCTTTTATCATCACGTACTTAGGCTTAAAATCTTTTTCAATGTCAACACCAAACTCTTTCTCCGGAAGGTCACGAATGTGCCCCATAGATGCTTTAACAATGAAATCTTTCCCAAGATACCGTTGGATTGTTTTTGCCTTTGCTGGTGACTCAACAATGAGAAGCTTCTTTTTTGCTTTTGCCATTATTTTACCTCAACTACCTTAACTAAATTTGTACTACCAGGCACTCCTGCCGGTGCACCTGCTAAAACTATAATCTTATCACCCAATTTTGCAATACCTCTATCTTTAACCGCTTGAACGGAAACATTTATCATCTTTTCAACAGAGTCAACCTGAACTGTCAAGCATGATTCAATACCCCAGATAAGCGCAAGCTTTCTGCTTGTTTTAACATCGTGAGTAACCGCAAAAACGGGAACAGATGGCCTGAATTTTGCTACCGCCAATGCTGTTGCACCAGTCCTTGTAAACGGTATGATAGCTTTTATCTGTTCATTTCGCGCAAGACTACAGGCAGCTTTGGCAAGGGAATCCTGAAGCGTGATAGGTTCAATTTCTTCATAACGCCTGTAAGGATACATTTTCTCCGCTTCCGTTATCACTTTTGACATTGTCCTTATAACTTCTACCGGATACTTACCTACAGCCGTTTCCTCTGAAAGCATAAGTGCATCAGTTCCATCAAGAACAGCATTTGCAATATCGGTAACTTCAGCCCTTGTTGGTATCGGCATATCAACCATTGACTTTAGCATTTGCGTAGCAGTTATAACCGGTTTCCCTTTTCTATTCGCTTTCCTTATAAGCATCTTCTGTATAACGGGAACTTTCTCAATAGGCATTTCTACTCCCAGATCTCCTCTTGCGACCATGATTGCATCAGCAACATCTAAAATTTCATCTATCCTTTCTACAGCTTCAGGTTTCTCAATCTTTGCTACCACCGGTATATGAGATGCATTTAACGTATCAAGCATAGCTTTAAGCTCAAGAACATCATCTGCCTTCCTTACAAAAGAGAGGGCTATTATGTCAGCACCTGCGGAAACGGCAAATTTCACATCTTTCCTATCCTTCTCAGTAAGGGCAGGAATGGACAGAGATGTATGTGGAAGGTTAACTCCTTTATGAGAAGTCAAGGGACCTCCTACAACAACTTCACATATTACCCGTTTCCCATCAATTTCCTTTACCTTTAATCTAAAGGCACCATCTGCCAGAAGTATAGCCTCACCGGGTTTAACTTCTTCGGGAAGACGCTCGTAATTAACAAAAACTTCATCTTCACCATAGTTTTTATCAGAAGTTAAAACAATTATGTTACCCCTATGAAGATAAAGAGGTTCATCCTTTATTTTTCCTATCCTTATTTTAGGACCACACAGATCAACCAGAATAGGAATAGGTTTTTTCGTATTTTCTTCAACCTTCCTAACAAGGCGAATCCTTTTCTTGTGTTCTTCGTGTGTTCCGTGAGACATATTAAGTCTAACAACATTAAGTCCCTCTTTCACCAGTCTTTCAAGAACTCTCTCATCACTAACTGCCGGTCCTAAAGTTGCAACTATTTTTGCTCTTTTCATAATCCCCCTCATAAAACGATGTTTTCTCTCAATCTCAAATTCTAATATATTTCGTTTAACCTAAAGACAACAAAACAATTAGCAAATGGTATAATTCTCACTGAGTTTCTCACTTTCCCCGGAGGAAAAAGATGAACGCCTTTACCATAATTTCAAAAAGTGGTTTTATCGGCTATGTTTTACTAATGCTGTCAATAGTTGCACTTGCCATAGTAATTGAAAAAATAATAGTGCTGAGATCATCCAAAATAGCCCCTCAGGAAGAGATCAGAACTATGGTAATGCTTCTATCTTCCGAGAAAATAGGCGACGTAATAGAATTTTGTAAAAGAAACAAATTTCTAATTTCTGAGATAATAATAGAAGCTTTCAGAAATATTGGAGAAATATCAAGGACGAACTTCCTTAATGCTTTTGAAGTAATAGCAAGAAAAAGAATAGCAGAACTTGAAAGAGGAATGACATTACTTGCAACAATAGCAACCGTTGCACCTCTTTTGGGACTTTTAGGGACTGTTCTCGGAATGGTAAAAATTTTTGGTGTTCTTGATACAGGAACAGCAGCTATGGCAAATCCCCAACAACTTTCAGCAGGTATAGCAGAAGCACTTTTGACTACCGTATTTGGCCTGATAGTCGCCGTTCCTTCTTATGTTGCTTACAACCTTCTTCAGAGAAAACTTGATAAACTGGTGTTTGACATAGAACAGGCAGGGGTAATAATTGCTAACAACTTAAAAGGCTTTAAACAGTAAGGAGGTAAGCATGGAAGAATTGAAAAAGATAATTGAACAAGCATGGGAAAATAGAGAGCTTTTAAAAGATGAGAAAACGAAAGAAGCTATCAGAGAAGTTATAGCCCTTCTTGACGAAGGAAAAATACGCGTCGCTGAAAGAGAAGACGTGGGAAAATGGAAGGTAAACGATTGGATTAAGAAAGCAATCCTTCTATTTTTCCCGATATCGGAAATGAAAACAATGGAAGTTGGACCTTTTGAATACTATGACAAAATTCCCCTTAAAAAAGATTGGGAAAAACGCGGTGTAAGGGTTGTTCCACCGGCAACGGCAAGATACGGTTCATATATAGAACCTGGTGCAATACTGATGCCATCTTACGTAAACATAGGTGCCTACGTTGGAAGCGGCACCATGGTTGATACATGGGCAACTGTAGGTTCATGTGCACAAATCGGTAAAAACGTTCACCTGTCAGGTGGCGTGGGAATCGGTGGTGTTCTTGAACCACCGGGAGCAAGACCGGTAATAATAGAAGACAACTGTTTCATAGGTTCAAGATGTATCATCGTTGAAGGTGCAGTAATAGAAGAAGAAGCTGTCCTCGGTGCTGGTGTTGTTATAACAGCTTCAACAAAAATTATTGACGTAACGGGCGATGAACCTATCGAATATAAAGGAAGAATCCCCGCAAGAAGTGTGGTTATCCCTGGAACGAGAATCAAAAAGTTTCCTGCAGGTGAATACGGACTTCCCTGTGCTCTGATTATCGGAAAAAGAAAAGAATCTACCGATAAGAAAACTTCCCTTAACGAAGTCTTAAGAGAATTCAACCTTCCTGTATAACACACTAGCTTTTGAGGGAAGGGGTATTCTCCTTCCCTTTTCATTATCTCCCATAAAGGCCAACCATTTCAGCCGTTGTAATAACATGGCCGTCTATAGCTCTCAAAAGCTCAGATCTTGTAGCTCCGGAAGGTAAACCCGTTGACTCAATATCAAGAGCAAGCAGAATAAAAAAGTACCTGTGAGGTTTTCCGGGAGGCGGGCAAGGACCGTTATAACCTATTCTTCCAAAATCGTTAAGGCCCTGTTTTATACCATATTCAAGATTCGCAGCCGGCGGAACATCTTCCGGCAAACCCTCAAAATCTCCGGGAATATCATAAATAACCCAATGCGTGAATGTCCCTGCCGGTGCATCCGGATCTTCCACTATGAGAGCAAAACTTTTGACTGTTTCTGGCGGATTCAAGAAAAACAGACATGGAGAGACATCCTCTCCGTCACAGGTGTATTTTGAAGGGATAAATTCCCCGTTACCAAATGCAGGACTGACAATTTCCATGCTTACCTCCCAACAACTTTATTTACATATTTTGTAATTAAGTGACAAAATCAACCGGTCTGCCACACTTTGGGCAAACACCGTCTGAAAACTTTACAGATACCTCATAACCTATCCTTTCAACAAGAAGAGCACCGCATTTAGGACAGAAAGTCGATTCCTTTTCTGGCTCTATTACGTTTCCCACGTAAACGTAATATAGATACTCTTTACATACATTATAAGCCATATTTAAAACATCCACCGGTGTAGGAAAAGTATTCATCAATTTATAAGCAGGAAAAAACCTTGATAGATGAAGCGGCGTTTCCTTACCAAGATTTTCTGCTATCCATCTGGCAAATTTCTCAAAGTATTCCGGTGTAAACTCATCATACAAAGGCACTATTAATTTTGTAAGTTCAAGGTGCTTTCCCGCCTTTTTTATTCTTTCACAGACTTCCCAAACATTCGGATTAGGCATAGATGAAAATTTAGCGTAATACTCTTTGGTCATACCTTTTAGATCAACATTAAAAGCATCAATCAACGGTAAAAGTTCTCTTAAAGGTTCAAGATTCACATTTCCGTTAGTTACCATTACGTTTACAAGACCTTCCTCTTTTATCATAGAGGCAGTATCCTTTACATACTCAAACCAGACTATTGGATCGTTGTAGGTGTAGGCTATACCGATTGAGTCATACCTTGAGGCGTAATCAACCGCCATTCGCGGCGGGAAAACTTCCCTATGTGTTTCCTGCCTTGAAATCTGCCAGTTCTGACATGAACGACAGTCAAGGTTGCAACCGTTAGTACCGATGGAAAATATCACCTGGCCGGGATAAAAGTGATATAAAGGTTTTTTTTCAACAGGATCATAACCAGCAGAAGCAATTTCCCCATAGATTGTTGACACAAGCCGTCCACCTACATTTTTCCTTACAAGACAAAAACCGCTCTGATTTTCCGCTATAACACACTCTCTCGGACATAAGAGACACTTGACTTTATGATTATCAAGAGGTTCCCAGTAAGAAGCTACCGCTAAAGCCATCTTTCCCCCTGATTTACAGAATTTTTCCCACTTCTTTAAATTTAAATATAACACTTTTATATCTAAAGGAGAAAATTTGAAGGTAATTGTTAAAATATAATTAACCCCACAAATTATGTTGAAGGAGGAAACGTGATACTCATAACGGGGAAAAACGGTCAGCTGGCTGGAGAGTTTATCCGAAAACTAACGGAAAAAGGGGCAGATTTTAAAGCTCTAAGTCACAAAGAACTTGATATTGGAAACCTTGATAACGTTGTAAAAACGGTAAAAGAACTTAAGCCAGAAGTTATCATCAACTGTGCGGCCTACAACTTAGTCGATAAGGCCGAAGAAGAATACGAAATTGCCTACAAAACCAACGCAATCGGCCCTGAAAACCTTGCCATAGCAGCAAAGGAAGCGGGTAGTTTTCTCATCCATTACAGTACAGACTATGTTTTTGACGGAAAAAAAGAAGACGGTCTGTACACAGAGAACGACGAACCATCACCGGTAAATGAATACGGAAAAACAAAGCTTGAAGGTGAAAAACGGGTAACGGAAATAGGAAATAACTATTTAATTTTCAGAGTAAGCTGGGTTTACGGAAAGGGGAAACAGAATTTCATATACAAATTAACCCGCTGGGCAGAAAAGATGCCTTTTCTTAAAATTGTGTGTGACGAATTTTCAGTACCTACATCTACTAAAACAATAGTTGACGTCACACTAAAGGCAGTCAAAGAAAGACTAACCGGCCTTTACCATTTGGTCAATTCAGGATACACCTCAAGATTTGAATGGGCAAGATTAACGTTTAAACTTCTCAAACTGGATAAATTCATAAGACCTGTAACCTCTGACGCATTTAAACTTCCGGCCAAAAGACCGGGATTTTCTCCCATGAGTAATGAAAGACTAAGCAAACTCCTCAACATTCAGATACCTCCATGGGAGGACGCACTTGAAAAATTCATAAAAGAGGAGGGCTTAACTTTATGAGTAGCATTATAAGCGAACCGAAATGGTACATAGTCAGCATCAAGCCGAGAAAAGAAAAGATCGTTTTTGTCCAGTTTGAAAGAGTAAACATTGAATACTTTTATCCTATCATAAAGGTCAAAAAGGGAAAACTTTTAAAAGAAGAACCACTATTTCCTGGTTACATGTTTGCAAAATTCGCAATAGCCGAGCATTTTAACAACGTCAGATACGCAAGAGGCGTAAAAGATATCGTAAGATTTGGCAGAAACATACCGTACATAGATGAAAGCTTTATAGAAAACCTAAAAGAAAAGACAAACTCAATTATAGATTTTGGAAAAGTAGATCTAAAAGAAGGTGATGTAGTAAAAATTAAGGAAGGACCTTATCAGGGATTTAATAGGTCAGGTGCTGAAACTCAAAAAAGGTGATGAAAGAGTTATTCTCTTACTGAAAGCGGCTTCAATATCTCCTAAAATAGAAATTCCAATCTCTTTTGTGGAAAAAATAAATTAAAAAAGGGGGCTTTAAAGCCCCCTTCAAAATCTCAAACTTAGCTTAGGATTAGTCAACTTTTCCTTCAAACTTGTCCTTAACATACTTAAGAACACCACCGGCCTTGATAATCTTAACCTGTCTTTCGTTCAAGCCGTGCTTTGTCGGTATTGAAATACCTTTTGTTCTGTTAATAACGGTGATGATGTTGTCTTCGCCGGGAGCAAAGTTTGAAGTATCAATCTCAAGAATGTCACCCTGATCAATCTTGTCGTAATCTTCCGGATTAACAAAAACAAGCGGAAGAATACCAAAGTTGATAAGGTTAGCCTTGTGGATCCTTGCGTAAGACTTGGCAATAACAGCTTTAATACCAAGGTACATAGGACCAATAGCAGCGTGCTCCCTTGAAGAACCCTGGCCGTAGTTTTCACCACCAACAATAAATCCGCCGCCTTTCTCCTGTGCACGCTTGGCAAACGTTTCATCAACAACACTGTAAACGTACTGAGAAATAGCAGGAATGTTTGAACGGAGCGGCAAGATTTTTGCACCACCAGGAATAATGTGGTCAGTTGTTATGTTATCACCAACTTTAAGGAGAACTTCACCTTCAAGCTTGTCACCAAGAGGCTCTTTATAACCTACATAGTTGATTGTTGGACCCTTCCATACTTCTACTTCATCCGGATCAGCAGCAGGTGCAAATATCATTGAATCATCAATATCAAACTTCTCAGGGAGGAATACCTTGATCTCTTCAAGGCCAAGGTCTCTTGGATCTGTCATCTCACCAGTCATAGCTATTGCAGCAGCCGTTTCCGGGGAAGCTAGATAAACCTGAGCATCCTTCGTTCCAGAACGGCCAAGGAAGTTTCTGTTAAACGTTCTTACAGAAACACCTCCAGATGGTGGTGAGAAACCCATACCAATACATGGACCACACGCACACTCAAGGAATCTAAATCCTGCTCTTAAAAGTACATCGTACATACCTTCTTTATCAATCATTCTGAGAACCTGCTTTGAACCAGGAGAAATGGCGGCAGATACCATTGGATGAACTCTATTTCCAGACTGCTCAAACATCTTTGCAACAGTCATAAGGTCTCTGTAAGAAGAGTTCGTACATGAACCGATAGCTACCTGATGAACCTTTAACCCTTCAAGCTCCTTTACCTTTTTAACCTGGTCAGGCATGTGTGGACATGCAATAAGAGGTTCAAGCTCAGAAAGATCAATATCTATAACTTCGTCATACTCAGCGTCAGGATCAGCTTCGAGTCTTCTCCACTGAGCCTCTCTTCCCTGAGCCTTCATAAATGCATAAGTCTGCTCATCACTTGGGAAGATAGAAGTTGTAGCACCAAGCTCAGCACCCATGTTTGTAATAGTGGCTCTTTCAGGAACACTAAGATATTTAACACCTTCTCCACCGTATTCAAATACCTTACCCACACCACCTTTAACCGTAAGTCTTCTAAGAAGCTCTAAAATAACGTCTTTCGCAGAAACAAAAGGTCTGAGTTTTCCGTATAGGTTAACCCTTACAACCTTTGGCATGTTAAGGTAGAAAGGTTCTCCAGCCATCGCAAGTGCAACGTCCATACCACCGGCACCAATAGCAAGAGATCCAATACCACCAGCTGTTGGTGTGTGAGAGTCAGAACCTAAAAGCGTTTTTCCAGGAACGGCAAATCTCTCAAGATGAACCTGGTGACAGATACCGTTTCCAGCTTTTGAGAAGTAGATACCGTACTTAGCAGCCACTGTTTGAAGGAAAAGATGGTCATTAGCGTTTTCTGGACCACCAGCCTGAAGTGTGTTGTGGTCAACGTAAGAAACTGAAAGCTCCGTCTGAACCTTTGGAAGTCCCATGCCTTCAAAATGAAGGTACGCCATAGTTCCAGTTGCATCCTGTGTTAAAGTCTGGTCAATTCTGATGGCGATTGGCTTTCCCGCCACCATCTCACCTTCTACAAGGTGAGTTTTGATTATCTTCTGCACGATGTTCAGTCCCATCGCTCCTCTCCTTGTCTGGTATATTTTTAGAAAAGTGTTTCTATCTCAAACATCACGTCAATTATGTAAAAATTTTGTAAAAAAATCAAGGGAAAATCTATAACATAAAAAAAGGGCACCCTGAGGTGCCCTTTTTCACAACTATAGAATTTACAAGAGACACTTAACTTATTACAACATGTACTGGAATCCTGTAAATTTCAGAACCTTCAATTTTAACAACCAGATAGAAATCGATACTTGAAGGTAAAGAAGTTCCTGCTGGCGCAGTGAACGTAACCGTGAAATTAACCTTATCAGTTGATGTAAGATCAATGCCCGTTAAAACAGACGGTGAAATTGAAGCAATAATTCCATAGGTATCACCAACCGGAACAAGCTCAACTGTTGCATCTCCAACTGTTGCATTAGCAAGAGACTCAAGAGCTTCTACTATTTCAGAACTATTACTACTCATAGTATAGACTATACCGTGAGTTGCATTTGCTATCTCTCCAGTAGCAGGCTCTGTTTGATAGATGTCATTAACTGTAACATTTCCATCCCAGTCGTAATCGTAACCTGCGAAAAGGAAACTAATACTTACACCAGTCTCATTAGCAGCTTCTAATACATCTGTAACATTAGCTGGATAAGGATATGGTGTTCCATCATATCCTGTATCAGCAGGCCTGTGAAAAGCTGCATCTGTAGATACTACAAGAAGGTGAATTCTTCCATCTCCCCATCCTGGAATAGTAGCATTTATAGTAGCATTTTCACAAGTTCCATTACAGGTAACACCTTCACCTGTAATCGCTTGATACATGGCTTCCAGCTGAGATTCAGGATAATCACTTCCGCTGTAAATAGTCAAATTATCCACTTTTTCTGCAAAAACCGTAAAGTTAGACGTCAAAGGCAACTCAAGGTAGTGTACGATATTTTGTGTAAGCTTGAGAAATGGGATAACCTCCTGGGGAACACCCCACAAATACCAACCCCAGGAGGCAAAAATGGAACTACAGAAGATTTTACCAGACCTAGTTAAGGAAGTGGTAAAGCAAACCTTAGAGTCAATCATGACGGCTGAAAGAGAAGTGTTTCTTAAAGAACATGGAGGAACAAAGAACGGCTTTTACGTTAGAAACTTAGATACTGTTATCGGTAAGCTTGAAAATCTGAGAATTCCAAGAGATAGAGAGGGAAAATTCAGAACAAAGTTGATAGAACCTTATAGAAGAAGAGATATCAATCTTGAAGACTTAATACTTGGGATGTTTGCCTCTGGTATGAGTGCAAGAGCAGTAGCCCAGGCTCTTGAAAGCGTGTTTGAACTTAAATACTCACCCTCAACCATAAGCAAAATATCGCAGGTAACCTTAGAGGAAATA
>NZ_MOEN01000015.1 GCF_001968985.1 Desulfurobacterium indicum
GGCTAAGGAAGAACTTCAGGATATGTTCTCCAGGAGGTACTCCTAATGGTTTACACAAAATTATTGACACAACCCATGAAAAAGACAATAAATATTTTGAGCAGTTTCAAAAACGGTACCTGGTATAAATTTCAAACCACACCATTTAAAATAAAGCAAAAAGACAAATTAACTACCGCTTTCTACGTTGGGAACCACTTGCGAATAATAAAAAAGAAATAAAAAAGAAAAGTAAAACAGTCAAAAGCAACTCCTCTTCACAATAATGGAGTTGTTGTATCTATTTAAACTTTAAATATTAAAACCAAATCATATCCATAATTAACTACAAACAGAGCGAAATTGATAAAAGATTTGGAAAAGAATTCCTTGAACATGAGACTATAAATGTTGAAAAATAAAAGAAAAATATGTAAATTATAGAGTATAAATAGAACAGGGCGGGAAGGCGTGCCCCGAACTACCTGACTTTATGTCAAGGAGGTGTGGAGACGGGACAGCCTTCCTTTTGTTTAGATTTCCATCAAAATAAAACAAAATTAAAATGTTCTGGCAACTATAAAATCGGCTATTTCCATCAAAGAGTTCTTATATTTTGAACCTTCGAAAGGTGCAAGAAGTGCTTTTGCCTCTTCAATATATTCTCTTGCAAGGTTGAACGTTTCTCCCACTCCCCCTTTCTCCACAACTAACTTTCTTACGTAATCCACCTCTTCCTGGTGAGAATTATCTTTATTTAAAATATGATTAATTTTCTGCTTTTCAAATGGTGAAAGCTTTTCTCTAACTGAAATCAGAGGAAAGGTCACTTTCCCTTCTCTTATATCGTTTCCAGCCGGTTTTCCTATGGTTTGAGTATCAGAAACATAATCAAAAGCATCATCAACAAGCTGAAATGCATAACCAATATACTCGCCAAATTTCCTCATAGCCAACTTCTGCTGTTCATCCGCACCACCGACTATTGCTCCGGCTTCACAGCAGGTAGAAAGCAGAGAAGCCGTTTTCCTGTAAATAATATCGAAATAATCCTCCTCGCTTAAATCAAACTTTCCGATAACTTCCAGTTGTTTGAGTTCCCCTTCGGACATATCTCTGATTGCATCCAGAGCTCTTTGAAGAACTTCAACGCCACCGAACGTGGCAAACGTTGAAACCCCTTGAGCAAACATATAATCACCAACTAAAACGGCAACATCATTTCCATAAACTGCATTGGCAGACGGTTTACCTCTCCTTAAAGAAGCACCATCAACTATATCATCGTGAAGCAGTGTAGCAGTATGTATATATTCCATAGCTATTGCAACGGGAATTAAACGGCTATCGTCAGGATCAAAAAGCTTACCTGAAAGTATTGTTAGACCAGGTCTAACTCTTTTACCACCGCTGTTAAAGATATATCCGCCTGCCTCAAGAACTGATTTAACATCCGAGCGAAGGAGTTGTCTCGCATAATCTTCACAGGCTAAAAGCTCCTTTCTTATAACTTCAAAGGGCTTAAATATTTTCATAAATACCTTCCTACTTTATTTTTCTGCTTCCCGGCTTCTCAAGAGGAATTTTCCCTTCCTTGCAAATAGGACAGCTTGAAGGCTCGTAAGCAGGCACTTCCAGACGCCACAACGTTACAAAAGGAACGCCGAAATCAACTTTACCTCCACTTCTATCTACAAGGCTACCTACAGCTACAACCTTACCACCGAATGATTTTACCACCTCAATAGTCTCTTTTGTCGATTTTCCTGTAGTGACAACATCCTCAACCACCAGAGCTTTTTCACCTGGCTTTATTTCAAAACCTCTTCTCAAAACAAGATTAACACCATCTTTCCTTTCAGCAAAAATACCTCTCACACCTGTATGCCTTGCAGTTTCATAAGAAACGATAATTCCACCTATAGCCGGTGCTATTACAAAATCGATATCAACTTCAAGCTCCTTAACCTTTTCTGCTATTTCTTTACAGAGAACTTCAGCATACTCAGGATACTGAAGCACTTTTGCACACTGAAGATAGTAAGGGCTGTGAAGACCACTTGAAAGCAGAAAATGACCTTCAAGGAAAGCATTAGCTTTCAGAAATATTTCCTTAATCTCCTCTTCTGTCAGCATTAAAATTCCTCCGAAAAGTTTACCTGAATTTTAGGCAGATTAGCTTTATCTTTCAAGTTTATCAAAATCTGAAAGCCTTTCCCTGATATGTGTTCCTCTCAATAAATCGGTTTCTGATCTTTTGAATTAACCTGGACTTCTCCCTTCTGTCACAGTAATGAGGAGCTATTAATAAATCGGATGGCACCTCTCCCGTAATTCTTTGAACAACCGTCTCAGGATAGAGTCTTTCGATAAAATCAACTACAAAATCAACATACTCATCTTCAGAAAGAATGGAAAAGGACTCCTTTTCATAAATCTCAGCAAGGGGTGTATTCTTTATAACGTGAAGAGGATGAATTTTTACACCGTCCATCCTCAACGCCGCAAGAATATCAGCCGTTTCAAGCATTTCCTTTTTACTCTCTCCTGGAATCCCGAGAATAATATGAGAACAGATATTTATCTTTTTATACTTTCTCGTAACAAGATAAGCATTTAAAAAATCGGAAAAACCGTGACCTCGTTTCATCCATTCGAGGGACTTAAAATGAGGACTTTCAAGACCGTATTCAATCCAGACAAGATAATCATCCGTATAGCCATTTATAAGCTCAAGCACTTCTTCAGAAACCACATCGGGACGAGTTCCAACAATCAATCCGACCACTTCGGGAAACTTTTTAATTTTATCGTAAACAGATTTAAGTTTTTCAACAGGTGCATAGGTATTCGTAAACGCCTGAAAATAAACCAGAAACTTTTTGGCTTTATAACGCCTTCCTATCCGTTCAATACCGAGAGCTATTTGCTCCTCAACGGATAACTTTCTTTTATCTTTATCATATTCAGAACCAGCATAACAATAGATACAACCTTCTATGCCTTTAGTTCCATCTCTGTTAGGACAGGTAAAACCGGCATCAACAGTAACCCGATAAACCCGCTCGCCGAAAATGGATTTTAGATATGAAGAGAAGGTCTTAAATCTGACTTCCACTTTTCCTTCCCGGTAAAATAAAGACGGGAGTTACCCGCCTGAAGTTTATTCTTCCCTTTCTTCTTCAAACTCAAGGCCAATAGGAACAAGCTCTGCAACATCACCGATATTCCATTTTTCAAGCTTTTCTTTTCCCTCTTCCTCACACTCAAGAGGTACAGAGATGAAGAATCCCTCTCCTGATTGTCTGCAGTGCTCTGCAATAGCTTTCGCTCTCTCTTCGGCTTCTTCGGTTTGAAGTGATTGACAATCTTCAACCTGAATAGCTATCTGATACTCAACTTCTTCATCTTTATAGACGGCAAGAAAATCAGGCTTATACTCTTCGTCAGTATCAACATCATAAACCTCAAACCCCTCCATCTCAAGAACTGTTGCCATAAGTTCAGCAAGCTCTTCTCGTGTTAACTTCTCTTCCATAAATTCCTCCAAATTTACTAACTGTTTAAGTTAATTTATAACGCTTTAGAATTATTTCCATAAGAAAAGAGCCCTACCGAACAATCTCTGAAAAACGAACCTTTTTATTAACAATCTCGGCTGTTTTGACCGCAACATCTGCCGTGATTCTTGCACACCTTTCCCTTCTTTCGGCACTCCTTGGTGGAATCCCTGTTTTCTTCGCCCAGTTCATAATGGAATCCCTGCATAAAACAGAATCCGGAGAAGCCGATGGAATGAAACTCCCATCACCGGAAAATATCGGAAGAGATGTGTCATTGTGAAATTTAACAAGCTCTCTAACCGCAGATTCTATATCTTCTTCCGGAAGAGAAACTGCAAAAACAACAAAAGCACCGGTAAGAGCACAACATATAGAATGCCATCTAACCGGAATTTTCATCTTATTTTCAATAACTTCATCAAAAGAAATATCCAATCTGGCAATCTCTGTAAATGCTTTTATTATCCCATACTCACAGTCTCTTTCCCAGTAACCTTTATAAGCCACCTCTCCAAGCCTTTGTAAGTTTTCCACTTTTAATAAACTTCTCTCCCCAAGTAAATACCTATACTTTTCTATGTTTTTCAAAATGTCTTTAATTTCAAGCATCTTTCACCTCCTTAATAGCTATCACTAATATATGAAAACTACAATGAAAATCAAGCAAAACTGTGGTAGAATTTTTTATTATGAAAAGGACAATAGCTATACTACTTACTCTGATGGCTTCAACATTAACGGCAAAAAGTTCAAATTGTCCGTCAATAAACTCGGTAGAAAAACAGATAGCAGGAATTTTCAAAAAGAAAATTCACGTAAAAGCAGTTTACCCGATAGGCATCGAAGGATTTTGCAGAGTAATAACGGTAGAAGCCGGCAACTTCTTCATAGACACGCAAGAAAGATATCTCATTCAAGGCCTTATATTTAAGCTACCAGACAGAAAAGTTGATAAAAAGTTTTTAAAATTCCTGGAAAGATCTGTTGATTTCAGAGTCGGAAAAGGCAAAGAATATATCTACGTTATCGTTGATCCTAACTGTGAAGCCTGTAGAAACAGCAGCGAAAAAATAAAAGAATTTATTAAACATGGAATCCAGCTAAGATTTATAGTTGCCCCTTTCTCAGGAAAAGATGCCGAAGAAAAGGCTTACAGGCTGGTGTGTAACAACGGTGGAATAAGAATGTTCATGAGCGGAAAATACACAGGAAAAGTTTGTAGTGAAGGAAAATTAAAAGTCTGGTCAGTAATGGACAAATTAAAAGCACGGGGCCTTGTTGATACTCCCATATTTATTCTTCCAAATGGCAAGATTTACCTCGGTACAAAAAATTTAAATAAAGTAATAGAAGAATTTTCTGAAAAATAGAAAATAAATAAGAAAAAAGCAGAGGGTTTCCCCCCCTCTGCGAATTAGTTATCTAAAGGATAAACGCTTACAATCTTTTTATTTCTTTTTCTCTCAAATTTAACTACACCATCAACAAGGGCAAAAAGTGTATAGTCTCTTCCAACACCAACATTAGCGCCGGGATGGACGCTTGTTCCTCTTTGTCTAACGAGAATATTCCCAGCTTTAACTATTTGCCCGTCATGTCTTTTAACACCAAGCCTTTTGCCAATTGTATCTCTACCGTTTTTGGTAGAACCCATACCCTTCTTATGTGCCATGACAAACCTCCGATTAGCCTACAATCTCTTCAATCTTGAGTTCTGTAAAGTGCTGACGATGACCATACTTTCTCTGATAATGCTTTTTGGACTTGTACTTGAACACAATAATCTTCTTACCTTTACCGTGTCTAACTACAGTAGCTTTAACCTTAGCATTCTTAACTTCATCGCCAACTTTAACGCTTCCGTCATCATTTCTTATCATGAGTGTCTCAAGCTCAACCTCTGACCCTTCAGGTAGGTTGATCTTTTCAACCTTTAAAACCTGACCGGGCTCAACAACATACTGTTTTCCGCCGGTTCTGATAACTGCATACATTACGGAATACCTCCGGACAATAAAATTATAAGAAGCAGAGGTGTAATTTATAACAAAAGTACCCCTCTGGTCAAGATGCAAATATATGCAAAATTAACTTTCCCGCTATACACCTATTGTAAAAGGCATTATATTAATATCCGTCAACAATTTCCAGTGAAAGGAGGAAAAGATGAACAAACCTTATGAAATAGAAAGGACAGGCATTACGGATTTTTCATCCTTTCTTTCAAAAGTATTCTTTAACATGTTTCTCGGTCTTCTTTTAACAGCTATTTCAGCCTACATGACACTTGCTACCGGACTCTGGACAAAAATAGGAACTGCCGGTGCTATCGGTTTTGGAATCCTAAGTTTCGTTCTTGTAATAATGACCGGGATTCTGAGAAAGAACGGACTATTAGCTGGAATAATGTTCTATCTCTTTTCAGCCTGTGAAGGCATTTTACTTGCACCTATTTTCTACATTTATACTGGTGCTTCTATCATAACAGCTTTCGCTTCTGCCAGTATTCTATTCGGAATAATGGCACTGTTTGCAATGACAAAAAAAGTTGATTTCAGACAGTTCGGAACCTATTTGTTTGTTGGATTAATAGGGATAATCGTTGCATCTTTGCTGAACATGTTTCTCTTTCACTCCGCAGGCTTTAACATGGTAATCAACGCCATAACAATCATTATATTCTTAGGACTTACCGCTTACGACATACAGACCCTTGAAGAGGTAGCATACACCGATGGAAATGCATTTTTCGGTGCACTTGCTCTTTACCTTGACCTCATCAACCTATTCCTCGCACTTCTAAATCTCTTTGGTGAAAGAAGAAGATAATTTCGGGGGGCTTTAAAGCCGCCTCTTTAATTTTCAATCATCTTATCCAGGTCTTTACCTATATAATCCCTCTTGACGTTCAGAATTCTCTCAACTATATTTAAAATTGGAATTGATGAAATCTAAAATAATCTTTTAAGGGGGGAAGCGATGTTCGGAGGATTTTTCGGTAGAAATAGAGGATTTGATCCTTTTGAGGACTTCTTCAGAATTTCTAAAGAAATGGAAAGAATGCTTGCAGAACTTACACGTTCTTTCGGAGAGGTTCCCGGATTTGAAGTAGGCTTTGAACCGAGAGTGGAGATGTATGAAACACCTGATGAATTGGTTGTAAGAGCTGAAATGCCGGGACTTGATAAAGATAGCATTGACGTAAGAGTAAGAGGAAATCACCTTATTATAAAAGGTGTTAAAAAACAGGAACAAAAAGAAGAAAAAGAGAATGTTTTCTTCAGCGAAAGCTTCTACGGTGAGTTTCAGAGAATAATACCTCTACCTGTTGAGGTAAAAGAAGATGGAATCGAAGCAACCTACGATAAAGGAATCCTCGAAATAAGACTTCCAAAAGCCGAAACAGCGAAAAAAGAAGTAAAAATAATAGTAAAAGAACCCGAAGAGAAAGAAAAGGAAGACAACGAGAAAGAATAACCTTAAAGGCGGGAAATTCCCCGCCTTTACTTTTTATCTTTCCTTTTTAAGTGCTTCCTCAACAAGAATTTTCCAATTAATTGTTTTATTCAATACCCTTCCTCCCTAAACGGCTCAAGGGCAGGCCTATTCATCTTAATTACATCTTTCAACATATACTTCTTATAAGCCTTTTAATAATCCTTCTGCTGTATATTTAAATTTCTTAGATTTCCGCCGTGGTAAAATTCAGTCTGCACCATAAATTTCAATTTATCACTTCCATCATACACAGGAGGTTTCCTTGCAGATTGAGATTGAAAAACTTGTTTACGGCGGTAAAGGACTTGGAAGGTTCAGAGGTAGAACATTCTTCGTGCCTTTTGCAGCTCCTGGAGATGTTGTTGAAATAAAAGAAACAATACGAAAAAGTGGTTACAGCGAAGGAGAAGTTATAAAAATCCTGAAAAAAGGCAAAAATCGAATAAACCCTAGATGTCCCTATTTTGGAAAGTGTGGCGGTTGTGACTGGCAACATATAGACTACAATTCACAGGTTGAATGCAAAAGAAACATTCTGGAAGAAAATCTCCAAAAAATAGGAAGAATTAAAAAACCAAACATCGATGAAGTCATTCCATCCCCATCTCCCTGGCATTACAGGAACAGAGCCCAACTAAAAGTAAAAAATGGAAAAGTGGGATTTTTTGCGAAAGGAACTCATGAAATTGTAGATATAGATACCTGCTACATACTAAAAGAAGACATAGCGGGTGCAATTCCAAAAATTAAAGAGTTGGTAAAAAAACTCGCAACAGAGCCTAACGAAGTTCACATATATTCCTCCAGCAAAGATGAGGTTATTCTCAAATTCATCTATCAAGGAAAATTCAAAAAAATAACTTTTACTATTGAGGAGATAAGAGAAATCCTCGGTATTAATGTAATAGGCTTTGGAATATATAAAATAGGAGAATCCGGATACCCGGAAAGAATCAAATTCTTTGGAAAAGATTTTACATATGAAACAGTAGATAAATTCAAGTTTCGAGTAAGTGCCGATTCTTTCTTTCAGGTCAATAGATTTCAGGTAGAAAATCTCATTAAAAAAGTTTCTCGCGGAGCAATGGAATATCAATATCTGCTTGCTGCAGATCTCTATTGCGGAGTGGGAACTTTAACAATACCGGTGGGAAGATACGTTCACCGAGCTTTTGGTATAGAAGCAAGTTTTTCAGCAATAAGTGACGCTCTCTATAACAAAGACATAAATGGATTAAGAAATATAAGCTTTTACTGCCGTGAAACAGAAGAGGGCATAGAAATAGTAAAGGAAAACAGCCCGGATTTAATAGTAATTGATCCTCCAAGAAGTGGACTAAATCAGAAAATTATAAGAGAAATTGCATCTTTACCAAGGCTTAAAAGAATAATCTACGTCTCCTGCAATCCTGCAACTTTAGCAAGGGACATAGCACTCTTTTATCAGCACGGCATTCACATGGAAAAATCAAAGCTTATAGACATGTTCCCTCAGACTTACCATATAGAAACAATAGCCTTTTTAAGGAAGGTGAAATAATGGCAGACATAAGTGTTGAACTTTTTGGTATAAAGTTTGAAACACCTGTTTGGACCGCTTCGGGCACGTTTGGATTCGGTCTTGAGTACGAAAAGTACACAGACTTAAACCGCATAGGTGCTGTGTGTGTTAAAGGACTATCGATAAAACCTAAAGAAGGAAATCCACCACCAAGGATATGGGAAACTCCCTGCGGCATGCTTAACTCGATAGGACTTCAAAATCCGGGAGTTCACCATTTCATTGAAAAAGTCCTTCCAAAACTCAAAAAGTATAGATTCAAGATTATCGCAAACATCTATGGAACAACATACGATGAATACAGAGCCGTTGCAGAAGCCCTTAAAGGTGTTGAAGGCGTCCACGCAGTTGAGGTGAACATCTCCTGTCCAAATGTAAAAAAAGGCGGACTTGCTTTTGGAACAGATCCAGAAGAAGCGGCAAAAATAACAGAAATTGTAAAGGAAGCCACAGATAAACCTGTAATAATGAAGCTCTCACCAAACGTTACAAACATTGTGGAAATAGCAAAAGCCGTAGAAGAAGCCGGAGCAGATGCAATATCTGCTATAAATACTCTCCTTGGTATGGCAATAGACATAAGAACCCAAAAACCTAAACTAAAAAATGTAGTAGGCGGACTCTCCGGCCCTGCAATAAAACCTGTAGCTGTGAGAATGGTATATCAGATAGCCAGAGCCGTTTCCATTCCTGTAATAGGAATAGGAGGAATTACAACCTGGCAGGATGCAGTTGAATTTTTCCTTGCAGGAGCTTCAGCAGTTCAGGTCGGAACAGCAAATTTCCTCAATCCAAACACTGCTGTTGAGATCGCTGAAGGCATTAAAAAATACCTTGAAGACAACGGATATAGCTGCATTGAAGAGATAAAAGGAAAAGTTAAAGTTTAAAGAGGGCGCTTTAAGCGCCTTTCCTCATCTCATGTTAAAGTAGAGAACCTTCCTTATGTTACCGTTTACCAAAATATCCATTTCATATCTTCCCGGCGGCCAGCTTCTGCAAATTTCCAAAACAATACAGGTTGTCTCTAAACTCTCTATTTCTTTCTAAATCTAACGCTTTTTCATGGAAGAAAAAATAGCTTTTACTTTCGAGAGCAAAAGTTCATATTCAAGGTAAAGAGAGTCAACAAAAGCCTGGAAAGGGTCTTCTTCTGCAAGGATTTCAGGAAATTTTTCCTTTAAAAACTCTCTAACAGCCTTTTCAAAATCTTCCTTTTCGTGATTGTTTCTCTCTTCTTCAATAGCTTTAGAGAGGGCTTCCTCTCTTGAAAGCCCTCTAGCTATGTTATCTTCATACTTTTTTTCAAGATTCTTTTTAATTTCTTCCATTATAGCTCTCTCTCAACAGTTTCTATCGTATAACACTCAACAACATCACCGACCTTAATGTCGTTAAAGTTTTCAAGCCCAAGACCGCACTCGTATCCTGCCTGAACTTCCCTGACGTCATCTTTAAATCTCTTTAAGGATGCAATCTTACCGTCGTAAATGATGACACCATCCCTCACAAGTCTCACATTGGCATTCCTTCTTATAACACCGTCTTTAACGTAACAACCGGCAACAGTTCCAACTTTTGGCACTTTAAACGTTGCTCTTACTTCAGCACTTCCAAGGTAAACCTCTTTTTCTTCAGGCTGGAGAAGACCTTGCATAGCTTTCTTGACTTCATCAACGATATCGTAAATAACACGGTAAGTACGCATATCAACCTTTTCTCTTTCTGCCGCTTTTCTGGCAGCAGAATCAGGCCTAACGTTAAATCCAACAATAATGGCATTTGACGCTGCTGCAAGCATAACATCATTTTCAGTTATAGGACCAACACCTGCATGTATTATCTTAACTTTAACTTCATCTGTTGAAAGCTCTTCAAGAGATTTACGTATAGCCTCTATTGAACCTTGAGCATCAGCCTTGAGAACGATGTTAAGTTCTTTAACTTCACCTTCCTGTATCTGAGCAAAAAGATCTTCAAGGGATACCCTCTTTTCTTTTTCAAGAGCAGATTCTCTGGCAAGCTCCTGTCTTTTCTCTGCTATTTTCCTTGCCGTCTTTTCATCCTTAACAACATAGAATTTATCACCGGCAAGAGGCACATCTTCAATGCCAAGAACCTCAACAGCCATTGAAGGTCCTGCCTCTTTAACAGACCTCCCTTTATCATCAAACATGGCTCTTATCTTGCCTGCGTAGAGACCGGCAACAATCGGATCACCGACTTTGAGCGTTCCTGACTGTACCAATAATGTTGCAACAGGACCTCTCTGTTTATCAAGCTTGGCCTCAAGAACAACGCCACGAGCCTTTTTATCAGGATTAGCTTTAAGCTCCATAAGCTCTGCCTGAAGTGAAATCATCTCAAGAAGTTCATCTACACCTTCTCCTGTTTTCGCAGAAACAGGCACCATTATGGTTGTACCACCCCAATCTTCAGGAATAAGTCCGTGCTGAGTTAATTCCTGCTTTACCCTATCAGGATTTGCTCCTGGCTTATCTATCTTGTTAATCGCAACGATTATAGGTACTCCTGCAGCCTGAGCATGGTTTATGGCCTCTATAGTTTGAGGCATAACGCCGTCATCTGCCGCAACGACAAGAACGGCAATATCTGTTACCTGCGCTCCCCTTGCCCTCATTGCGGTGAAGGCTTCGTGTCCTGGCGTGTCAAGGAAGGTAATCTTTTTCTTACCTTCGCTCGTATCAACTTCAACGATTGAAGCACCAATATGCTGCGTAATTCCACCGGCTTCACGCTCGGCAACTTTTGTGTTCCTTATATAGTCAAGAAGTGTCGTCTTTCCGTGGTCAACGTGGCCCATTATTGTTACAACAGGTGGCCTCGGCTTGAGGTTTTCAGGTTTGTCTTCTGCCTCTTCAAGTTCGGCTTCAAGTATAGCCTCTTCTTCTTCCGCACCTTCAAGCTTCGCAACTTTTCCGTATTTTTCAACAAGCTTACTTACCGTTTCAAAATCTATTGCCTGGTTAATGGTCACAAACTTACCAAGAGATATAAGGTCTGCGATAAGCTTGTTAGGGTCTTCGCCCATCTTTTCGGCAAGCTCTCTAACAGAAATAACTTCCGGAACAATAACCGTTTTGGCTTTCTCTTCCTCTTCAATGAGTCTCTGAAGTTGTTCTTCTTCAGAGAGCTGCTCAAAAGGAATCTCTTCGGACTTTTCTTCTTTCTTTTTCTTCTTCTTACGTTTTTTCGCTTTTGCCCTGTTTTTCTCTTCTATCTTACGCATAAGCTCCATAAAATGCTTCTCACTTTCTCTCTCTTTTTCTTCTCTTTTCTTCTCGGCAATTATTGCCTCTTCTGTTTTCGGTTTTTCTTTCTCTCTCTGCTCTTTTGTTGATGCAACTAACTTTTCAAGTTGTTCTCTTGTAATTTTCTCTTCTTTTTTGGGCATAGAAGCAGAACGTTTCCTGTCTCTCTGAAGATGCTTTTTGTCTCTTCTCTCTCTTGGACTTCGTTCTCCTCTCTCTTCATCTCTTCTACGAGGAGGACGGCGTCTTCTACGTCTTTTAGCAAGCTCTTCCGGAGACAATATCCTAACGTCTTTTTTATCTTTTTTATCTTTAGGCCTTCTTTCTCTTCTCACTTCTCTTTCTGACTTTCTCTCTTCCTGCTGCTCCTTTCTTTCAGAAGGAATATTTGGCTTTAAAGGCTTAACTTCCTTTTCAAAAACAGGTTTTTCAGCAGGCGTTTCCGTTTTTTCAACTTTTTCTATTTTTACAGATTCTTTTTTCTGTTCAACACTCTTTTCTTTTCTTTTAGGAGCAGATTTCCTTTCAGGAGGCTTAATGAATTCTTTAACAAGCATTACCTGCTTTTCATCAAGTCCTGACTGGGCGTTTTTAACCTGAATATCAAGTTCATTTTTAAGTTTTTCTATCAGCTCTTTTGAACTCATTCCAAGTTCTTTCGCAAGCTGATACACTCTCGTCTTAGCCAATTACAACCTCCAAAATGTTTACGCCTTAAATATAAACACCCGCACAATTATATCAACTTTTAAAAGGCGTTTTCTATGTGATTAACTTTTATTTTCTCCCCATCTTTTTCAATGCCTATAACATCAAATCGCATACCACGAAAGCTGCTTCTGTAAGTATCCAGAAACTTCAAAGCTGCTTTTTTTATCCTTCTTATCTTTTCAGCAGTAACTGCTTCCTCCGGTAAGCTCAAAGAACCTTTACTTCTTAACTTTACTTCCACAAAAATCAATGTTTCCGTATAGGAATCAAAGGCAATAAGATCAATTTCCCCGCAATAACTCTTGAAATTTGTCTTCAAAATAACGTAACCTTTCCTGAGCAGATACCGGGAAGCAATCTTTTCCCCTTCTTCTCCCAGGTTTACACTCTCTAACCCGGCCAAAACTCCTCCTATGAACAGGTGAAGTTCCATTTTCCTTCAAAAGATTTATATGCTCCTTCGTAGGATAACCTTTATGTTTTTTAAAGTTATATTCTGGAAATATTTGATGGAGTGATTCCATTATAAAATCCCTGGTAACTTTGGCTATGATGCTCGCAGCTGCACAGGACAGGCTTTTTTCATCGCCTTTAACAAGGTTAAGTTGATTCTTTCCAAAAGGAAGAAGAAAAACCGCATCGGTAATTGCAAAATCAGGTTTTACGGATAAAGATTCAACTGCTCTCATCATCGCTAACTTTGTTGCATTTAAAATGTTTATTTCATCTATTTCAATACTATCGGCAAAACCAACACCAACAGATATAGCCTTTTCAAAAATTTCAAAAAAAAGAGATTTCCTCTGCTTCTCGGAAAGTTTTTTTGAATCTCTAAAGATAAAAGGCGAGATCCTCTCCGGAAAGATAACTGCGGCAGCAACAACGGGACCCGCAAGGGGACCCCGTCCTGCCTCATCTATACCAACAACATATCTTTCACCAGACTGCCACAGTTTACGTTCAAAAGAAATTATTTTTTCTTTGTCATCCACTCTTTCTTCTCTTTAATTCTTGCAGCTTTACCTTTACGCTCTCTGAGGTAGTAGAGTCTTGCTCTTCTCACAATACCTCTCTTGAGAACCTCAACTTTCTCAATTACCGTAGCATTAAATGGAAAAATTCTCTCAACACCGATTCCGTAGGAAACTTTTCTTACTGTAAACGTTCCGTCTGTTCCGTTTCCTCTCTTTCTGATAACTACACCTTCAAATGCCTGGACTCTCTCTTTGTCACCTTCTTTTACTTTAACGTAAACTCTTACAGTATCTCCAGGTCTGAAGTCAGGAAGAGGGACTTTCGCGACATACTTTTCTTTAACCACATTTAAAAGTTCGTCCATTCCAGCCATATCTAAAACCTCCAGATTCGTTTCGCTATTTTGCGAAGTTCAAATTATATTTGGAAAATCAAAAAAGTCAACTGTAAACACCAAACCTTCCGAAAGCACAAAAGCAAAAGTTCTGTGAAAAAAACACTTACAGAAATTCATTGATTCAAGGAAAAACTATTTTATGAAAACATTCAGATTTAAAATCGACATTCTAAATTGACAATGTATTTCAACATAAATTAAAATATTTTAAGAAATCTCTAACTGGGGGAAACTATGGCAAAAAAAATTACAGAAATCGAAGGAATCGGAAGTGCCTATGCCGAAAAACTGGCACAAATAGGTATAACTTCCGTGGAAGAACTGCTTGAAAAAGGAGCTACAGCAAAAGGAAGAGAGGAGATTGCCGAAAAAACCGGAATATCTAAAAAAGTAATTTTGAACTGGGTAAACAGAGCAGACCTTATGCGCGTTAAAGGCATCGGAGAAGAATATGCAGATCTTTTGGAAGCAGCTGGCGTTGATAGCGTTCCTGAACTTGCAAGGAGAAATCCAGAAAACCTTTATCAGAAATTAAAAGAAGTTAACGAGCAAAAGAAACTGGTACGCCAGATTCCAAGTGTAAAACAGATAGAAAAATGGATAGCACAGGCAAAAGAACTTCCTAAAAAAGTTACACATTAAAGCTAATAATGTGGGGGATAATATTGCCCCCGCGCTCCTTATTCTTAAAACTTGATAACACTAACAAGAAAAAGAGGGATGGAGGTTGTTATGGAATTGCTTGAAATACTTTTCGACTTTAAGTTTTCAAAATTTATAACAACAAAAGTAGCAGGAGTTACGTTGGGCATCGCTTACCTTGCAGAAACCTTATTTGCCCTTGCCGCTTTACTCGGAAGCTCAAGAGAAGGCGTCGCTGCTTTCATAGGAACATTTATCGCTGTAATCATCATTCTTCCGATGGCCATGGTCGGAACAAGAGTATGGATGGAGGGAATGATCAGCCTCATAAAAGTAGCCGAAGAAAGCTCAAAAATTAGAGAACTTCTAGAGAAAAAAGTTGATTCAAATTAAGGTTTAATATCCGGAATCCTCATAGTTTTATAAAAACCATACTATCTGGAGGATTCCATGAAATATCCAAAATTTTTTGACGAAATTGAGAAAATCAAATTGAAAGACGAACTTGCATCATTTTTGGGTGCAGGAAACGGAATTTTTGAATACTCATACTATGACATGGTTAAGATAACAGGACACAGCTGTGCAACAGTAGCCGGCGGGTACCTTATAGCATCAGAAGGACTAAAAGTCCTTTACAGAAATGGCGAAATTCCCGAAAGGGGAAAAATCAAGGTAGAGATATCAAAATCACCAACAGAAAACAATTTCGGAGTTATCGGATTTGTCCTATCAGCAATAACAGGCGCTGGAGGCGATGAAGGCTTCTCAGGAATACCCGACGGAAGATTTAAAAGAAGGGAGTTGCTGTTTTTTAATGCAGATATAGATTACGACGTTGTTATGACCAGACTTGATACCGGTAAAAAAGTAGGAATCAACTACAACCCTTACGCTGTTGTAAATCCGAAAAAGATACTGAAAACCGTTCTGAATCCAGACGCAACTGAAGAAGATATCGAAACATTTCCCGAAAGATTTCAGAACATGGTAAAAACTATTTTTGAGAACAGAGATAAGGTAATTGAGGTAAAAGAAATCTATTAAAAATAGCACCTTTTATTTTTTGGTGGAGGTGGCGGGAATCGAACCCGCGTCCGGAGATGCGGTCCGGATAGCTTCTACACGCTTAGCCTGTGTTTTACCGTTTCGCTTCGGAGTTAGCCCACAGGCAGGCGCTCCGAAGCTATCCCCGTAAATTTTCGGCTATCACCTCCGGGGAAAAGGTGATAACCTATCTCCCCTCTCTGTCGCCCTACCTGCAGCCGGGGAGATGAGCTACAGGGGGCGTCGCTGCGTTATTAGGCAGCGAGAGCTAAGTTTTCGTCGGCAGCTATTTGCTGTGCCTTTTTTACGAGGTAGGCGCCTCGGCGTGCCGCTATCCGAACCGTTGCATCCCCGTCGAAACCTGTCACCCCCATTATTTATGAAAACTAATGAGGGCAAACACAATAAACCCTATTCAATTTTGCATAATAGTAATTTATGCTATAATGAAATTTTGGCAATCACTTCATCAACAGTTCTTTAGCCCACTTAACGTTAAATCCCTGTTTCAAAATTAGAAAAGCCTCATCCCTCTTAGAAAGTTGAGAGTGCCACACTCCAGAGTACATAAACAGAAAAATAACTCCCATAAAAGTTCCTACCAAAAGGGCAGGATAAAGTAATGAGGGAATTTCCCTACCCAAAATTTGAAGCCTCACAGCATTTTTATTGCAGGCACTTCTACAATCAAGGCACATAGTGCATTCTGTATTATTAAATTCAACACTTTTATAAGGTTTAAGTCCCACAATGCATTTTGAACACAGTTTGCAATTGTTACACTTCTCTGGGCACCTTCTAAGGTGTGTAAAAGAAAACAAATTGAAAATTCCGTAAAACGCACCTAAAGGGCACAGATATTTGCACCAAAATCTCGGAATAATAACGGAAAGGAGCACTATTATCGCAAGTATAAGAGCAACCACCGGCCTATTACCTTTGAAAAGTTCAATCCAGAATTTAAAAAGTTCAATATCGGCAGTGGCATTGATATTTTGATTCATCATAGCCATCATCTGAGCGGGTATTTGAAAGATAATGTATAAAATCCAGGCAAGTAAAATAAATTTAATTGAGCGTAAAGAATAATCAATAAAGTTATAAAACTTCCAGCTCTTTATCTTTTCTCCAAAATTATCAATCTTTTTAAAAAAAGAGAGCTTATTTCTAACAAAAGTGATATAATCTTGAATTGTTCCAACAGGACAGATGAAACTGCAAAACCCCTTACCCAAAATAAACGTTGTAACTATCGCAGCTACCATTATCGCCATTGCAGCAGGATGAAAAGGATCCGTTACTCCACTTCTAATTTTCATAATGATGTCATAAACGCCGGAAATAGGACAGAAACCATCCATAAAATCGGGACGGACTGCACCGTAGTAGACAAATTGAGCATACTTATAGACTCCGTAAACTACCAGAAGAAAAAAAGCGGTCTGAACGAGCCATCTGATTTTTCTTACATTCATCATACTCTCCACATTTCTGCTATTTGATTTAAAAATAGACCGCTTTTAATTTTTGGCAAATAAATAAATTTATTGTTTCATTAAAAACAGAAAGTTATTCTCCTGCTATTTTCACATTTTCCGGTTTTATTCTGGCAAACCTTCTCTTTCCAACTTGAAGGATTAACTCTTTTTCAAAAACATCAACTTTTTTGTTCTCATCAAGGACCTTCTCTCCATCTATCCTGACACCACCACCTTTTATTTGTCTCCTACCTTCAGACGTACTCTTGACAAGCCCCGCTTCCTTTAAAAGTCTCGGAAGCCATATAGGATTTTCCGGTAGCTTAACCTCTGGTTCGGGAATCTCTTCTGGAAGCTCTCTCTTTGAGAAAACTCTCTCAAAATGTGCTCTTGCTTCTTTTGCAGCTTCTTCTCCGTGGAATGTCGAAACAATAATTTCAGCAAGCTTCTTTTTAGCTTCCATAGGATGAAGCTTTCCTTCGGCTACCTCATTCTTCATCTTTTCTATTTCTTCCTGAGGCAGCCTTGTAACAAGCTCATAGTAACGCCACATGAGCTCATCGGAAATCCTCATGACCTTACCGAACTGCTCTTTCGGATCTTCCATTATGCCGATGTAGTTTCCAAGAGACTTACTCATCTTCTGAACACCGTCAAGTCCCTCAAGAATGGGCATCATTATGCAGGTCTGCTGGGATTTGCCATATTCTCTTTGAAGATGTCTCCCTACGAGCAGATTAAACTTTTGATCAGTTCCTCCAAGCTCAACATCAGCTTCAAGAGCAACAGAGTCATAACCCTGTAAAAGGGGATACAAAAATTCGTGAATGTGAATCGGCCTGTTCTCAGCAAACCTTTTTGCAAAATCATCTCTTTCAAGCATACGTGCAACTGTATATTTTGAAGCAAGCCTTATAAGATCTGCCGAAGACATTCCAGAAAGCCATTCACTGTTGAAAACAACAACTGTTTTTTCAGGATCAAGAATCTTGTAAACTTGCTGGGCATAAGTTTCAGCATTCTTTAAAACCTCTTCCCTCGTTAAAGGTGGTCTCGTTTCGCTTTTCCCGGTAGGATCGCCAATCATCGCCGTAAAATCACCTATAAGGAAATAAACCGTGTGCCCTAACTCTTGAAAATCTCTCAACTTCCAGAGCAATACCGTATGTCCAAGGTGAAGATCCGGAGCCGTCGGGTCAAAGCCAGCTTTTACCTTCAAAACCTTCCCTTTTTTTAATTTTTCAAGGAGTTCCTCTTCTCCAATAATTTCAGCAACGCCTCTTTTTATAATCTCAAGTTGCTTTTCAGGATTCATTCATCTCCTCCTGTTCTAATTTCCATGGCCGTTTCGTCACAGTTTGGAAACTTTACACAATTTATGCAGTCACGCCATATCTTTTGCGGCAGTGCATTTTTATCTATCTGTTCAAAACCCAATTTCTTAAAAAACTCAATCTGATAGGTAAGTGTGAATATCCTGTTTATTCCAAGAACTTCAGCATCTTTAAGACAACTTTCAACAAGCGCCGAACCTATTCCCTGCCTTACCCGTTCCGGATGGACTGCAAGAGAACGAACCTCGGCAAGATTATCCCAGACAACAGTCAACGCACATACGCCCAGAATTTTTCCATCTTCCTCGTAAACGAAGAAGTCCCTTATGCTTTCATAAATACTGTTTAAAGAACGAGGTAGCATCAATCCCTTTTTTGCATATTCATTAATGAGGAACTGTATGGCTTCCGCATCTTTTATTGTTGCTTTTCTTATTATTCCCTTCAATTTTCACCTGCCCTTAAAACCTTTATAGGATCTGTCTTGGCAGCTTTCTTAGCAGGGTAAATTGTTGCCAGGACACTTATCAATATAGCCGCTATACCGGCAATTATACAGTCTGACGCCTGAAGTTTAAACGGCAGGTGATCTATATAATAAACATCAGGAGGTAAGGCTATAAGCTTATATTTTTCACCAAGAAATGAAATACCAATACCCAAAATTTCTCCTATCACCGTCCCTATTATGCCTATCAAAAAACCTTGAGCCATAAATATTTTAAGAATAAATCCATCTTGAGCACCAAGTGTTTTCAGTATTGCAATGTCTTTACTTCGGTAGTTTACGTTCATCATGAGAAGGCTTGAAATGTTAAAAGAAGCCACTATAACAATAAGTGTCAATATCAAAAACATTGCCAACTTCTCAAGTTTCAGGGCTGAAAATAGACTTTTGTTCATTGATATCCAATCGTTAACCGTGAATCCCGGACCTAAAACTTTTCTTATCTTTCTTTCAACGAGTTTAACATTGTCGGGATTATCAAGCTTTACCATCAAACCTGTCGGTTGCTTTACATTAAACATTTCCTTCACCGTATCCATATGAGCAAGGACTAAAGCCGAATCAAACTGATACATCCCGACATTAAAAATACCTACAACTTTAAAGCGGCCGGTTTTCGGAATATAACCGAAAGGCGTTTTTGTTCCCATTGGAGTAATAAGAGTTATAACGTCACCAACGGAAACGCCTATCGTATCTGCCAGAGTTTCACCTATTACCGCACCTCTTGGTGTTTTTTCAAAATTCTTCCAGCTACCCATAACAAGATGAGATGGAATATCCGTTATATCAGGCTCTTTGGAAGGAACACATCCCCTTAAAGTGCCTCCGGAAAATGAGTGAGTACCAGCAGAAACCATCACAGGAATATATATGAACGGTTCCACTCCTTTAACGTGAGAGAGAGCAGAAATCTTTTTTTCTGCCTCTCCATAAGAAGTTTTCAGCTCGGTTCCCATGACAATTATGTCTGCGTTACTGGCGAGAAGCCTCTCTTTTATGGCACTCTGAAACCCTGTCATAACAGAATTCACAATGATAAGAGCAGCCACTCCTACAACAACACCGAGTACAGCAATAAGAAAAACGAAAGAAAGGTAGCCACCTCCCCTTCGCGGTTTAACCGTTCTTAAAGAAAACCATTCTATAAGTTTATTCATCAGTCTCTTCTTCTTTTTTCTCCGGCTTTAACTGAGGAAATAAAAGCACCTCTCTTATTGAATCTTTATCTGTAAAGAGCATTGTAAGCCTGTCTATACCTATACCTTCTCCTGCCGTTGGTGGCATACCGTATTCAAGTGCCCTTACAAAATCCTCATCATAAGCCATAGCCTCATCATCACCTTTTGCCTTCTCCTGAAGCTGCTGAAGAAATCTCTTTGCCTGCTCTTCAGGATTATTAAGCTCTGAATAGGCGTTAGCTATCTCCTGGCCAAAAATGAAAAGTTCAAACCTCTCAACAAGTTCCGGATTATCCCTTTTCTCTTTTGCAAGAGGAGAAATCGCTTTCGGGAAATCAATTACAAACGTCGGTTGAATAAGCTCCGGCTCTATCAAAATCTCAAATAGCTCCTGAACTCTTTTAAAGTGCGAAAGTTTCTCCGCATCTTCAACACCGTGTTTTTTTGCCGCCTCAAGAACCTTCTGCTCGTCGTGAAGAATCTCATCAACCGTAAGCCCCGTTCTCCTGGCAAGCTCTCCAACGAAAGAAATCCTTTTCCATGGCCTTTCAAAAGAAATCTTTGTTCCCTGATATTCTATCTCTCTGACACCTTTACCCTTTATCTCATCAAGGAGATATTCAAAAAGCTCTTCTGTCATATCCATCAAATCGTAATAGTCAGCATAAGCCATATACCACTCTATCATCGTAAATTCAGGGTTATGCCTCGTGCTTATACCTTCGTTCCTAAAGTTCCTACCTATCTCATAAACCCTGTCAAGTCCACCGACAATTAATCTCTTCAAGTAAAGTTCGGGGGCTATCCTCAAATAAACATCTATATCAAGGGCATTGTAGTGAGTAATAAACGGCTTTGCAGCAGCACCGGAAGCAACAGTTTGGAGAATCGGTGTTTCAACTTCCATAAATCCTCTACTGTTCAAGAAGTCTCTTATCTTTTGAATAAGCTTTGAACGCGTTTTAAAAATATCTCTAACTTCCGGATTTACGATCAGATCAAGATAGCGCTGTCTATATCTTTTTTCTACATCTTTAAGCCCGTGCCACTTTTCGGGAAGTGGTCTCAAAGACTTTGTAAGCGGTGTCATCTCCTTCACTTCTAAAGTCAGTTCGCCGGTTCTTGTCCTAAAAAGTGTTCCCTTAACCCCGACAATATCTCCGATATCTATTAACTTTTTGAAAACTTTGTTATAAAAATCGCCACCCACATCATCTCTTCTTATATAGCACTGAATCCTTCCGGTAGAATCCTGAATATGAAAAAATGCTGCCTTTCCCATAATCCTCATAGAAACTATTCTTCCGGCAAGAGAAAACGTATCCTCAGGCAGTTTTTCTTCTTCTCTTTCCTCTTCATTCTTTGTCCTGCCAAATTTCTCTATAAGTTCACCGCAAGTAGCGTTGGTTTCATACTTGTAAGCGTAAGGATTAAAACCTTCTTCCTTCCATCTTTCAGCTTTCTCTTTACGAATTTCCATGATGGTCTTTTCAGCCATTTACGTCTCCTTCTTTTGAATTTAGCCAAATGCAGAGTGTAATATTATAATCTTATTGCTAAGATTGTTAAATCCCAACTTGTGGTCTATAGTAGAATTAGAGCGTTAACTTTTGAATGAGAGGTTTAACCTGTGAAACTTTTTGAAATAACCGGCAAAATAGTCATCCATTTTCTTGAATTTATCGGAAGATGGTTTTTAATAGCCGGTAAAGCAGTCTCTCTCGCCTTTAAAAAACCTTTAAGAATAGGAAGGTACTTTTATTATCTTGCAACAATCGGAGCTGACTCTTTTCCAGTAATAGCAATTACATCTCTTTTTACCGGTGGTGTTATAGCTCTCGAAACCTACAACGCTTTTCATCGATTTAACGCAGAATACCTGATTGGAGCGGTTGTCGGTATATCCATGGCAAGGGAACTAAGTCCCGTTTTAACGGCACTTCTCGTAACGGCCAGAACCGGTTCTGCAATGGCAGCGGAGATCGGAACAATGAAGGTGACTGAACAGATTGATGCCCTGGAAATGATGGCCGTAAATCCAATAAAGTATCTGATAACTCCGAGAGTATACGCAACCATTATAGGAACTGTCGTTCTGACAATCCTATCGGACATCATAGGTTTCATAGGGGGATACATAGTTGGCGTAAAGATGTTTCATATAAACAGCACACTGTTTATGAGATACACTCAGAATTTTATGACAATGGACGATATATGGCACGGACTCATCAAGGCAGCTTTTTTCGGATTTATCCTATCAGTAACAAGCTGTCTATACGGATACTACACCAGAGGTGGAGCAAGAGGCGTGGGAGAAGCTACAACAAAAGCGGTGGTTACCTCATCAATGGCTATTCTCATATTTGACTACATAATTACCTCTATTTTGAGAGCAATGAACCTTTAACGGAGAATGAATGGAGATTGCAATTAAAGTTGAAAACCTGAAAAAACGCTTTGGAAATAAGGTTATACACGACGGCGTCTCGTTTGAGGTTTATGACAAAGAGATATTCGTCATTATGGGACCTTCAGGAACGGGAAAAAGCGTGCTATTAAAACAGATATCCGGACTGATAACTCCAGATGCTGGAAGGGTCATCGTTTACGGAAAAGACGTTTTTTCCTTATCCGAAGATGAGAAATTCCATTTTAGAGAGGAACTCACATACGTATTCCAGGGAGGAGCTCTATTTGACTCTTTAACCGTATGGGAAAACGTTGCATTTTTTCTTCTGGAAAACAAGGAGCTTCCGCCAGAAGAAGCAAGAAAGCAGGCTGAATATTTCTTATCTCTTGTCGGCATGCAGGGCACAGAAGATCTCTACCCTTCGGAACTTTCCGGAGGAATGAGAAAAAGAGTTGCAATAGCAAGAGCTCTCTGTGTTAACCCGAAATGTATCATGTTTGACGAACCAACATCAGGGCTTGATCCTGTAATGACAGCTATAATTGACATGATGATTTTAAAACTTAAAAATGAACTCAACAAAACGTGTGTTGTTGTCAGCCACGACATTAAAAGTGCTTTCAGAATAGCTGATCGAATGGCTATTTTGTGGAACGGGAAAATATTGGAAATAGGAAAGCCGGAAGACATAAAAAGGTCACAAAATCCAGCGGTAAGACAATTCATAGAAGGGCTTCCAGAAGGCCCGATAACAGCTAATTTGGGGTATAGAGGATGAAAAATCTCTCAATTGAAGCAAAAGTAGGTGCCTTTGTGATTGCAGGCCTTGTAGGACTGGGAGTTATTGCTACCACAATAGAACCGCTTAAATACAGTACAAAAAAGGTAACAAGCTACTATTACATAATATTTGACAACGTTGCAGGACTTGCGAAAGAAGCTCCTGTCATGGTTGCCGGTGTTCGCGTCGGAAAAGTCGACGACATAGAAGTCCTTCCTAATGGAAAAGCAAAGGTAAAAATCGTATTCACAAAGAAAGTGACGCTCCACCGTGACGCCTATGCAATCATAGAAACCATGGGGCTAATGGGCGAAAAATATGTAGAAGTTATACCTGGCTCGGAAAACACACCTGTCCTTGCATCCGGAGCCACCATAACAAGAGGAAAATCAACAATATCCACCGATCAGCTAATGATAAAAATTTACGAAACAGTTGATGCTCTTAACAAATCATTGATAACACCAGACGGGAAAAACAGAATAGCAATGCTACTTGACCAGATCACAAAATTAACGAAAGAGGTGACAGCAACTGTTGAGGATAACAGAGAAAACCTTCGGAAACTTGCTCAGAATCTTGCTTCTCTCTCAGACTTTCTTAAAAGTGATATTCCCGAAATTGCAGAAAACCTGAAATCTCTATCTGCACAGCTCAATGAAATAGTTGTAGAAAATAGAGGAGACATAAGAGACATAGTTAAAAACCTGAAAACATCTTCCGAAGAAGCACCTCAGCTGGTGGCAGAGGCGAAAAATATTGCAGATAAGATAAATGCAACCATATCTCAAATAAACAAACTGCTGAGCGGTAGAAATGAAGAAAACATTGAAGCAGCAATTGAAAACGTTAAAAAATCAACGGAAAATCTCAACGAACTTATCAAGAAACTTCAAAAAGGCAACGGCACGATCGCAAAGATCATAAATGACGATACTCTCTACAAAAATCTCACCAGTGCCGCTCACGCTCTCGGAAAGCTGGCTGATAAATTCGAACAGACAAAGGTTTACATAGGTTTCAGAGGAGATGTAAACACTGCAACCGGAAATTCAAGAGGCGGCATATCTTTAAAAATCGTTCCTGAATCAAAGGACAGATACTACCTGTTTGAAGTCGTTGCAGACTCTCACGGAAAGATAGATCACACAACCTATTATATAACAAACGCCGCCGGTTCCGTATCTGTTCAGGAAGAGGTTAAACAAAGTTTTGATACAGAATTTACCCTCCAATACGCAAGAATCTTTAACGATCCGTTCTTCCTGAAAAATGGAAAGTGGGTGCTCAGAGGCGGTATTATAGAAACGACCGCCGGCGGTGGAGTCGATTACCTCTTCCCAGATAAGAAATGGAAACTATATTCATCCATCTGGGATATAGACAGAAAAGATGGTTACGGGAAGCAACTCCCGCCCCATCTACGGGTAGGTCTTTCCTACAACATAAACAAAAACTGGTATCTTTACTTTGGTGGCGACGAACTTCTCTATAACAAATGGCGCGGATTCTTTATCGGAAGCGGCCTTGTATTCGGAGACGATGACGTCAAATATTTGATGGGATCAATGCCATCTCTAAAATAGGAGATAAACAATGATAGCAGTCATAGATTACGGTATGGGAAATTTAAGAAGTGTTAGCAAAGCGGTTGAATATGTTGGCGGTAACGTTATTATCACCGACAATAAAGAAAAAATAAAAGATGCCGAAGCCATAATTCTTCCTGGAGTAGGAGCCTTTAGAGATGCCGTTAAAAATCTCAAAGAAAGAGGTCTCTGGGAAACAGTAACAATAGAAGTAAAAAAAGGCAAACCTTTTCTGGGTATATGTCTTGGACTCCACCTTCTCTTTGAAAAAGGATACGAATTCGGTGAAGAAGATGGTCTCGGAATAATAAAAGGAAAGGTGGTAAGATTTGATCTCCCTCACGACTACAAAATCCCTCACATGGGTTGGAATCAGGTTTCAATAAAGAAAAACTCCTCTTTCCTTGAGAGAATAAAAGAAGGTGAATTCTTCTATTTTGTTCACTCTTATTACGTAAAACCGGAAGACAAATCGGTAATTCTCACAACAACCGACTACGGAATAGAGTTTGTATCATCCATTGAAAAAGACAACGTAATAGCAACACAATTCCATCCAGAAAAAAGCCAGAAAGCAGGACTTAAACTTCTATCTAACTTTCTTAAACTGGTAAGGACAAGCTAATGGTTATCTATGGTGTAAACCCAATAATGGAAGCGCTAAGGGCAGATTATCCGATACTCAAAGTTTATGTTGACGAAAAATTTAAGCACAGAGAAATCATTTCCCTTTTAAGAGGAAAAGGCATCAAAACGGTAAAAACCGGAAAGAAAAAACTCTCTGAAATTGCAGGAACCGATAAGCACCAAGGAATCGTAGCAATCGTTTCCCCTGTCGAACCAACGCCTTTCGAGGAACTTGTCGAAAAAACAATAGCAACAAATGGATACTTGCTGTTTTTAGATCACGTAGAAGATCCTCACAATTTAGGAGCTATCTTCAGAAGTGCAGATGCGTTCGGAGCTTCAGGAATAGTTATTCCCAAAGACAGAAGTGCAACCATAACAGACACAGTGGTAAAATCCTCAACCGGTGCTGTATTTTACGTGCCTTTTGCCATAGTAAACAGCTTCCGCCAGAGTCTGTTTAACTTTAAAGAAAAAGGCGGCTGGCTGATAGGACTTGAATCCGGCGGAAAAGACATAAGCAGATACTCTTTTCCTTATCCAGTAGGGCTTGTCGCCGGTTCCGAAGGCAGAGGCATATCAAAACCTGTAAAAAAACTGCTGGACGACATCATAACCATACCGATGAAAGGACATGTTAACTCTTTAAACGTTTCCAATGCCGTAGCCATAGGATTATATTTATTATCAGTCAAAAAATAACGGAGGAAGTTATGGAAAATCTGAAAGGAAAACTTGTATTCATTCAAACAACAGCAGGAGAGGGCGTAATTCCATCTTCAGGTATCATAGGTATTTTAGATGAAATAGGGGATGATTACTTAAAAATCAAAGATGCCGGTATGTTCGCCCTCATTCCTACATCTCAGGGAGCACAGGCTACCATAATGCCTGTAGATCCAACGGCTAACGAACCTGTTGATGCGTTTGTTATGAAATCTCAAATAGTGACAATCGTTCCGGTAGGTGACAGATCCAGAATGAAAGAATTTCATCAGCAGTTCAAGGCTGCAGCTGCCGGAATAGAACTTCCATCAACTGGACTTGACATTTCAAAGATTAAAGAATTTCCAAAAGGTGGACAGGGAGGAGGTATATCCTTAACTTGAAAAATCCAGAATTTTCAGACTTGATATTTTCTCTACCCTTCCCGATTGCAGTATGCGACAGATCGGGAAGGGTTTTCTTTTTCAATCAAAAACTGGAAATGCTTCTGAACCGCTCAAGGAAATACCTTGAAGGTAAAAACATTTCAGAGATACTGTCTGCCGATTTAAAAAAATGGATAGACAAATGCATAACGGAAGGAATAGAAATTCACAATATAGAGGTAAACAGTTTTATACTTTCCATATCTCCGTTTTTCTCAGGAGAAGATATAAAAGGCGCCGTCGTGGCAGTTAAGAAAAAGAAAAATGAAAGCCCGACAGAGCATTTTGATATTTTTCTAAAAGGCATCTCCCACGAACTTAGAAATCCTCTAAGCGGAATGAAAGCCTCTGCAAAATTAATGTTAACATTGAAAATTTTTGACGAAGAATTACTGGAAGTTATCCTTTCAGAAATAGAAAGGATAGAGAGGTTCCTCGATAGAATTTCCAAAAGTTTTGACTTTACAAGCTTAGAATGGTGCAAATACAACGTTCATCGACTCTTAAATGATGTTCTAAAAACATTCAAAACCGTATTTGAAGAAAAGAAAATTGAAATAGACAGACGGTTCGACCCGTCACTACCTGAAGTTTACATGGACAAAGACAGAATGTTTCAGGTTTTATCAAACCTTATTAAAAACAGCATAGAGGCACTGGAAAAGTCAAAAATCAGAAAAATAACGATAGAGACAGGTTATGCCATTCAACCCAAAGGCTTTTACTTCATAAAAATAAAAGACACCGGCAGCGGTATGGAAAAAGAAGATCTTGAAAATCTTTTCACTCCGTTCTTCACAAAAGGAAAAGAGAAGGGAACAGGACTTGGAATGTATATTTCAAAAGAAATAGTTAGCAATCACGGTGGTAAAATAGAAGTTCAAAGTGAGAAAGGAAAAGGCACAACCGTATCCATCTACCTACCAATCGGAGATCTGAAAAACAATGGCAAGAATTTTAATAGCTGACGACGAAAGAAACATAAGGCTGGTTTTAAAAAAATACCTTGAAACCCTCGGACACATCGTTTACGAGGCAGAAAACGGAAATCAGGCTCTTGAAATACTTAAAACAAAAAAACCGGACATGGCATTTTTAGACATAAAAATGCCCGGAATAAGCGGCATAGAACTTCTATCCTACGAAAAGAACATTCCCAAAGTCATTCTCACAGCATACGGAACAATGGATTACACGATAAAAGCCATAGACAAAGGAGCTGTTGAATACATCACCAAACCTTTCGAACTGGAAGAGATAAAAACAATCATCGACAAAATCACATTTTCAACAGAAAAAGAAGAACTTGACGTTATAGACGAAGACGCCATCATAGGCTCCAGCAAAAAGATGCAGGAAGTATTTAAATTAATAGGGAGAGTTGCCAGAACCGATGCAACCGTACTCATAGTCGGTGAAAGTGGAACAGGCAAAGAGCTTGTAGCCAGGGCAATTCATAAGTATTCCAAAAGGGCAAATGGGCCTTTCGTTGCCATAAATTGCGCCGCCCTCCCGACAAACCTGTTAGAAGCCGAACTGTTCGGATACGAAAAAGGAGCATTCACAGGTGCAACTTCAAGAAAGAAAGGGTTTTTCGAACAGGCACACGGAGGAACGCTATTCCTTGACGAAATAGGAGAAATTGAACTTCCCCTTCAATCAAAACTATTAAGAGCAATACAGGAAAAAGAGATAAGACGGCTTGGAGGAGATGCACCGATAAAGGTTGATGTGAGAATAGTTGCAGCCACAAACAGAAATCTTGAAAAAGAAGTAAAAAAAGGACGTTTCAGAGAAGACCTCTTTTACAGACTTAACGTCTTAAAAATAGAGCTCCCGCCACTAAGAGAACGGAAAGAAGACATAATTCCCCTTACAAACTTCTTCATAAAAAAATTCTCAAAGGAATTCAAGCTTCCGATAAAACAGTTAACAGAAAGGGCAAAGAAATGGTTATATTCCTATGATTTTCCAGGAAACGTCAGAGAACTTGAGAACATGATACTTAAAGCAATGCTCCTTTCTCCGATTGATATAATAGATATTAACGACCTTCTGACAGAAAAACAGGAAGAAAAAGCGCCTAATCTACAAGAAGCCATAAGAGAATTTGTAACTTACGTATTCACGGTAGAGCAAAAAGACAAAAACAATCTTTACGACATAGTAATGAAAAGCGCGGAGAAAATACTCATAACGGAAGTTTTAAAACATACCAACTGGAATCAGGTAAAAGCTGCAAGAACACTTGGCATACACAGAAACACCCTTAGAGCAAAAATCAAAGAACTCGGAATAGAAATCCCCCGCAAAAAGCATAAATTCTAAATGTCAAAATCACAAAATTTATAAGGAGTGCGATGATGGGAATGACAATAACTCAAAAAATCTTAGCCGAGCATGCTGGCAAAGAAGAAGTCCACCCCGGCGAATTGATAATGTGTAAGGTAGATATCGCTCTTGCAAATGACGTTACAGCACCTATTGCAATCAAAAGAATAAAAGAGTTAGGTGCGGAAAAGGTATTTGACAAAGATAAAATAGCTCTCGTTCCGGACCACTTTACTCCGGCAAAAGACATAAAGTCTGCCGAACAGGTAAAAATGATGAGAGATTTTGCAAAAGAGTTCAACATTACCCACTTCTGGAACGAAGGAAGAGTCGGTGTAGAACACGCCCTCCTTCCAGAGCAAGGTGTTGTTGTTCCCGGCGATGTTGTAATCGGAGCAGACTCACACACCTGTACATACGGCGCTATCGGTGCATTCTCAACAGGCGTCGGTTCAACCGACATGGCTTACGCATGGCTAACAGGAGAGGTATGGTTCAAAGTCCCAGAACAGATAAAGTTTATCTACTACGGAAAGAGACAAAAATGGGTCTCTGGAAAAGACCTTATCCTTTATGTAATAGGAATGATAGGTGTTGACGGCGCCCTTTACAAAACGATGGAACACACAGGTGAAGCCATAAGAGAACTTCCTATAGATGACAGATTTACGATTTGCAATATGGCAATCGAAGCAGGCGCCAAAAACGGCATAATAGAACCTGACGAAATTACACTTGAATACGTTAAAAATAGAGCTAAAAGACCTTTCAAATTCTACAAGAGTGATCCTGATGCAGAATATTCAGAAATCTACGAAATTGACGTTTCAAAAATAGAACCTCAAGTTGCGTTCCCTCACCTCCCTTCAAATACCCGTCCAGTAACAGAATCTACACACGTTACCATTGACCAGGTCGTCATCGGTTCATGCACAAACGGAAGGATAACAGACCTTAGAATAGCTGCTGAAATTCTCAAAGGTAAAAAGGTCAACCCGAACGTAAGATGTATCGTAATTCCTGCAACTCAGGAAATCTACAAGCAGGCAGCAGATGAAGGCTTAATTGATATCTTCATCGACGCCGAATGCGTGGTTTCAACACCTACGTGTGGACCGTGCCTCGGCGGACATATGGGTATTCTTGCAAAAGGCGAAAGAGCGGTCGCCACAACAAACAGAAACTTCGTCGGAAGAATGGGACATCCTGAAAGTGAAGTTTACCTTGCTTCTCCTGCCGTTGCAGCAGCATCAGCTATTCTTGGCAGAATTGCTCACCCTGACGAAGTTCTTTAAAAATTCAATCGCCGGGGAATTCCCCGGCTTATCTTCTCTTTTCTTGGAGGGGGCATTGCGAATAACAATCACAGGAACGCCAGGTACGGGGAAAAGTACAGTCGCTCAAATACTCTCTAAAAAACTATCTCTTCCGCTGTACAACTTAAGCGATCTTATAAAAAAGGAAAAACTTTACACCAGTTACGACGAAAAAAGAGACGCATTTATCGTAGATATTGAAAAATTAAAAGAGTTTTTCGAAGAAAAAAAAGATTTTATAGCAGAAGGACTTATCGCCCACTACATACCTTCAGATGTTATCGTGATTTTACGGGCAAAACCGGAAGTTATCATCTCAAGACTCAAAGAGAGAAATTATCCTCAGGAAAAGCTTAATGAAAATGCCGAATCTGAAAGAATCGCATTCTGCGCAAATGAAGTTTTCGAACTCAGACCAGCACCTGTCACAATTCACGTAGATACAAGCACCAGAAAGCCTGAAGAAGTTGCAGATGTTATAATAGAAGGAATTAAAGAAGGCGGCTTGATAGAGGAGATAGACTGGCTGGAGGATTAATGGGGTATTTAAAATATGACATCAGCGGACTTAATTTCAATCCAAATAACTTAGAAAAAGAAATAACAAAAATCAAAAAAACCTTAGAAATAAATAAAAAAAATATGCCGTTTCTCTCCTGCTTCTCAACCAGGGTAAAAAAGATAAAAGAAACCTTAAGACGTTTCAAAATGGATTTTGACAATATGTTTGTAATAGGTATAGGTGGATCTTCCCTTGGCATACAGGCGATATATGAAGCCATACACGGAAAGTATAAAATAGGTGGAAGGAAGCTCTACTTTCTTGAAAACATAGACCCTTTTAACATACACCAGATATTTCAGAATGCTCCATGGGACAGAACTGTTTACTGTGTTATCAGTAAATCGGGTAAAACGCTGGAAACAATTTCAATAATGAACCTCGTTCTTCACGAAATGAAAAGGAGGGGGTTCAGAGACCTGAATCGGCGATTCATCTTCATATCAGGCGAAAACACTCCGCTTCACAAATTGTCAAAAGAGCTAAACGCTCCATTTTTCCAGATACCGAAAAGTATCGGAGGAAGATTTTCTGTCCTGACACCGGTAGGGCTTGTTCCTTCAGAATTTGTTGACATAGACCCTTACGCTCTGCTTGGCGGTGCGATGGAAACGGTCGAAGAGATAATAAGAGAGCCCCTCCATCCGTCTCTTGTGTCCGTGTTTACCCAATACATTAATTACAAAGATGGAAGGAACATAGCAGTTTTGATGCCTTACTCTGACTCTCTCCGAAAATTTTCTGATTGGTGGGTGCAACTCTGGGCTGAAAGTCTCGGCAAAGACGGAAAAGGGCAGACACCTCTTCCGGCCGTCGGAACTGTTGACCAGCACTCGCTACTCCAGCTTTTCATTGACGGTCCCGACGACAAGTTTTACCAATTTATAAAACTTAAAAGTTACGGCAGTAATTTTGTCCTTCCAGAAAAAACAGAAATTCTCGACTTTATAGGAGGAAAAACCGTCTCCGAAATTGTCCATGCCGAATTTGAAGGAACGGTGGAATCCCTTAAAATGAAAAAACGGCCTATGTGCACGATAGAAATAGACAGAATTACACCTGAGGCCATTGGCGCTCTTTTCATAGTTTTCATGATAAAAACGGCAATAATGGCACATCTTATAGGTGTAAACCCTTACGGGCAACCGGGTGTTGAAATAGGAAAGAAAATAGCAAAAGAAAAATTAGGCGGTAGTTAATGAACACAAGAGAAACTGCCGTAAAAATCCTCTGCAACTTTGAGAAAGACCTGAAACTTAAACCACACTTTGAATCACTGACAAACCATCTAAACTTTAGAGACAGAAGCTTTGTAAGGGAGCTGACTTCCGGTACCGTTAGATTTTTAAAGCTTCTGGACTTTTCAATAGAAAAGGTTTCCGGAAAGAAACAGAAAAAGCAAAAACCCTTTGTAAGAAACGCTCTCCGAATTCTGGCTTACCAGCTTTTTTTCATGTCAGTTCCACCGTATGCAGCATTAAACGAAACGGTAGAAGCGGTGAAAAAATTCAACAAAAAGAGTGCCGGTTTTGTAAATGCTGTCGGTAAGAAACTGATAAAGTTTGACTACAAAAAAGAAATCCAAAACATCCCGAATAAAATCGAACGGATTGCAACACTATTTTCTTTTGAAACATGGATGGTAAAAAGGTGGAAAACCTTTTATCAAGATTACATCGAACTTCTTGAAGGACTGAACAAAACACCATCTCTTTTTTTAAGAATAAACAGGATAAAAACATCGCCAGAAAATTTCGCAAAACTCCTTAAAAAAGCACATGTAGAATTTGAACCACATCCTTTCCTGCCCGACATGTTCAGAATAAAGGGAAAAGTAGAAATAACCTCAATTCCGGGCTACAAAGAGGGATTTTTCTACATTCAAGATCCTGCTTCTTTTCTATCGGCAGTTCTACTAAATCCACAACAAAATGAAAAGATACTTGACATAGCCGCCGCGCCCGGCGGAAAAACGACAGCAATAGGTTCTTTAACAGAAGGAAAAGCCGAAATCACTGCTGTTGACATAGACGAAAAGAGATTAAAGCTTCTAAAAGAAAACGTCCAAAAGGCAGAACTAAAATGTAAAATCCTCCTTGAAGACATAACAAGAGAAACTTCCCTTCCGGAAAACTACTTTGACAGAATACTTCTTGATGCACCGTGCAGCGCAACAGGCGTAATAAGAAGGCACCCGGAAGGAAAGTGGAACAAAAGCATGGAATTAATAAAACACAATCGGAAAATACAGCAAAATCTCCTTAAAAGTGCCTATAAACTCCTGAAATCTGGTGGTCGATTACTTTACAGCGTCTGCAGCCTGGAGAGAGAAGAAGGCGAAGAAAACGTAGAATACGCAATCAATATAGGTTTTAAACCAGCCGATTTTGATATAAAATTTGAAGATGTGGGAGCAAGTTGCGAAAACATGATAAGAGTATTTCCCCACAAAAACAACACAGACGCTTTCTTTTACGCCATATTTACAAAATGAGGAGGGGACATGGCAGAAGTTGAAAGACTAAAATTAAAAAGAGAAGTGATGCTTAAACTTATCAAAGCCCTGATAGACGGTGAAGAGCTTGAAAAAGTCTCCGAAATAGTCAGTATGGATCCGAACCTATCATTAAGACTTCTAAAATTTATTAACTCACCATACTTCGGTTTGAGAAAAGAGATAACCTCCATCGTTCAAGCCGTAGCTTATCTCGGATACCAAAACCTTAAAGATTACATTTTTGTTCTTTTAACATCTTCGCTTCTTAAATCAGCGGATAAGGACGAAATCGCCAAAATACTCAAACAGGCATTCGCGATGAGATACGTCGCCGAAAAACTCATTCCCGCCCACGCCGATGAAGCATTCATGGTGGGACTACTCGATCCTGTCCTCAAAGAAGTCGATGAAGCAGAAATCAAAAAGATACTACAAAAAGCTGGCGTCTCTGACAACATCGTGATGGGGCTTCTTGACGAAGATAGTTCTCTTTACAGAATAAAAGAATTCACAAAGAAAATTCTTTCATTCTGCGAAAAAGTGTCAAGAAACGAACAGGCTGACTTAAAAGATACAGAAGGTTTATCTTTCAGCGAAATAGACGAAATATGTAAAAGGGCAGAAAAGGACGCAAAGGCCCTCGTATCTGCCCTATAAAAGGGAAACAAAAAACCAAACACAGGCGCCCTTTAAAGGGCACCTTTTTTTTATTTAATGCAAAGTCTTGAAAATTCAAGCCAATATCCCTAAATTCTATGTTAGAAAATTTAAAATAATATTTTAAGGAGGGAGCTATGGCTATCGTCGGTTTCGGAAAACTTGAAACACTTTTCAGAAAAGCGGCCGGACTTGACATTGACAAGAACAAGGCAAAAGCAATCACCGATATCGTTGAAAAGAAACTTTACGACCTGCTTCTCATAGGAGAGAGAAATGCCAAGTATAATGGGAGAGATGTAATATGGGAATGCGATGTTCCACTTACAAAAGGATTCCTTGAAACTATTCAGAAATTTAAAGAACTGGAAGAACAACTTGAACTGCAAGATATACTGGACTTTCTGGCAACTCAACCACCTCTAAAATATCCACTTGAGGCAGAGCTTGAAAACAAACTCCCGGAAATCGTAGGAACACTTCTGTTCATAATCGCAAGAATCATAAAAACTGTTGACGAAGGTTGCCGTCAACCATCAACAGAAGATATTGAAAGAGCAGGTAAAATTCTCGATCTAACAATGTAATGAAGGGGGCCACCGCTCCCTTCTAAATCCTCTTCAACCAGTAGAGCAGGTTATCCGGCGAATTTTCAGAACCCTTTAAATACTACAAAGACTTTACACCGTCCAAACAAACGTTTCCGTAAGCATAGGTAGTGTACGATATTTTGTGTAAGCTTGAGAAATGGGATAACCTCCTGGGGAACACCCCACAAATACCAACCCCAGGAGGCAAAAATGGAACTACAGAAGATTTTACCAGACCTAGTTAAGGAAGTGGTAAAGCAAACCTTAGAGTCAATCATGACGGCTGAAAGAGAAGTGTTTCTTAAAGAACATGGAGGAACAAAGAACGGCTTTTACGTTAGAAACTTAGATACTGTTATCGGTAAGCTTGAAAATCTGAGAATTCCAAGAGATAGAGAGGGAAAATTCAGAACAAAGTTGATAGAACCTTATAGAAGAAGAGATATCAATCTTGAAGACTTAATACTTGGGATGTTTGCCTCTGGTATGAGTGCAAGAGCAGTAGCCCAGGCTCTTGAAAGCGTGTTTGAACTTAAATACTCACCCTCAACCATAAGCAAAATATCGCAGGTAACCTTAGAGGAAATA
>NZ_MOEN01000016.1 GCF_001968985.1 Desulfurobacterium indicum
GAGGCTAAGGAAGAACTTCAGGATATGTTCTCCAGGAGGTACTCCTAATGGTTTACACAAAATTATTGACACAACCCCAAAATAGATAAGAACAAAAGTTTTGAAGAAAACCTTAAAGTTGTGGATATGGCCATGTATAGAGCAAAGAATAGCGGAAAGAATAAAGTAGAACTGACGATAAATTAAAATTTTAGTATAAAAGTTGCACGATTTTTCCTTCTTTCTTAACTTTTCCCCTCTTTTTAAGCTGCGATATGGCTCTCGAAACTGTTTCGGCTGTAAGTCCAAGTTCCATAGCAACTATAGTTGTCTTAAACTCCACCTTTCCGTTTTGATCTGCTTTATGAACTATGTAATCATAAACCCTGGATACTGCATCTTTAAGGCTCAAATTTTCAACAAGACCAACAAGATGGAAAAGTCTCTCGGAAAGAATTCCTATCATCTTCATTGCAATATCGGGATTCTTTCTAATAACTTCAGTAAGTTTCTCTTTCGGAAGGAAAAGCACCTGAACTTTATCAAGAGCAACTGCATTTGCAGGAAAATTACCTCCCTTTAAAGCTCCCGCTTCTCCCATCATAGAAACAGGAGAAAAAATTCTTATCGTTTGCTCCTTTCCCGCAAAAGATTTGTACAACTTTACCTTTCCCTTCGTAAGTATATATATACCGTTTGCCCCATCATACGAAGAGAATATTATCTGCCCTTTATCATAAGAGTAAGACATCAAAACATTTTCTATCTCCTTCAACTCACTATCTTCAAGTGTGGAAAAAAGAGGTAAGGACCTTAAGATATGCACCTAAATCCCCCTATATTTTCAATCTTCAGTTATTCTATCAAGAATTTCTTCAATTCTGTGCTTAAGCCACTCTACAGGCGCATGGAAAATCATGCGAGGACCGCTGTATTTCATAACCTGCCGTATTTTTTCTTTCATCTCCGGAGTGTAACAATGGATGGGACATTTTCTACAAGATGGTTTATTATCCCCAAAAGGACAGAGATCAAGTCTTTTAAAAGCATAATGCTTTAAGCGCTGACATTCAGAACACAAGTCATCTTTGGTCCTGTGTTTACCATGACAGTAGATAACAATCATCTTTTCTATAACGTGTTTTTCTTTCTCTATACTCATAACCACTCCTAATTATAGCAGAGGGAAGGCTTTAAAAGCCTTCCCTCTAGAGAAAAATATGGAAGAGGAGGAGTGGCTGGTTTATATACCCAGCGCTTCTCTCTTTTTGAGAATGTGAGCTTCAATACCATCAGCAACCTGAACAGGATCATCACCGATAGCTATTTTTCCACCTGTGAGAGATTCAACGTCTTCAAGCAGAAGCTTCACAACCTTATCTGAACCTGTAACGGGAGGAGTTGGTGAAACATGAGTGTAAAGTCCCATTGCAACGGCAGAGAATCCATCAATAACAGCCTTCTGCTCCATATACTCAGGTGCGGTAACAGCAACGGGAAGGTCAGCAGTATCAACACCAAGTGCATTTGCTATTGCAACAACTGTCATAACAATTCTTCCTGTATCTGTACAGGTACCAAAAGAGAGAACCGGTGGAATACCAAGAGCCTTACAAACGCCTTTCAATCTCTCACCTGCATACTTCTCAGCAGCTTCAAGCGTCTCAAGTCCTGCCTGCTGAAGGCCTGCATTACCGCAACCGGCACCTATGACTAAAATGTCTCTCTTTATAAGTTCTTTGGCAAGATTAACAGTAAGGCTATCTTGCGGTCCATTGGCAAGAGTCGTACAGTTTACAAGAGCAACAACGCCTTTGATATCCCCTGACTTGATAACTTCAAGAAGTGGTGTCAGACTTCCACCGAGAGCATTTATAATAGCCTCTGCTGAAAATCCAACAATTGCTTTTTGTCTGTATTGAGAAAGTTCTTCTCTTTTTACAGAACTTTTTCTCTCTTTAAAGTTCTCTATAGCCATTTCAATTATTTTTCTTGCAATTTCTTTCTCGTTTCCAGGCTTATACTCAAGCCTTTCAGCTCCCGGTACACCTATGATGTTTGAAACGGCAACAAGCTTGAACTTATACTTATCGGCATACTCTTTAAGGTTTGCAAGAGAACAGTTCATATCCATAGCAAAAACATCAACAGCACCAGAAGAGAGGAAATATTCTATTCCTATCCAGTTTGATGTTAGACCTGCAAATGTTTCTGATATAGGATTCCTTGCAAGGAGTTCCTGACCTGTTTCAATTGATCCTACAACTCTTATTCCTTTAGCTCCAGCTTCTTTTGCCATCTGCTGGAATTTTTCATCCTTTGCAATCTCTATTAAAGCTTGTCCCACAAAAGGCTCATGTCCGTTTGGTAAAATGTTAACATAATCAGGATCAAGAACGCCTAAATCAACCTCACCCTCATGAGGTGATGGAGTTCCATAAAGAGCATCCTGCATAAGTTCAAGGGGAACGAGCGAACCAAACACTGAAGCAACACCGTTTCTTAAAGCGGCAAGAGCGAGAGTTATATAATCTCCATCTATATTTGTCATTCCTCTTGTTACAGAATCAACAAGTTCTTGATAAGGTCCTTTTGGGAATATTCCAAGCTTTTTAAATACAGCTTTTCGTGATTCAGGAGCCAGTTTTTCTACAAGAGTTGATTCTCTATTTTCTGCAAGAAGTTGAAGATATTTTTCAGCTACTGCTTTTGCTTTTTCATTCAGTTCAAGTGATTGGTCAACATTTAAAATGTCAGCTAAAAGATCTATTTTTGTAGGATCTTTTATTTTATAGATAGTTTTTCCTTCAGCGGTTGCTTTAAGGGTTTCCGCAACTTCTCTTGCGTGGTATGTATAAGCGGCAAGACCCATATTGGTCTTGTGAAGAAGGTTTCTCATAACAATACCGTGAGCATCTATACCACAAACGCCCCTCGGTGTTTGAGGAGTAATACGGCATGGACCCATTGAACATAGCTGACATGAAACTCCTTCCTTACAGAACTTACATCTAACCTTCTCCATAGCTTCAAATCTGTCAGCCACATTCGAAAGCTGAGCTTCTTTAACCCTCTTATACATATAATTGATACTGTTGTGGATACTAATGACACCGTTCCCATTGTCTTCCGGCGCACCACCAAAAAGCTTCTTAAACATCTTCTCCTCCTGAAATTTTGGTTTTAAAGGATAAAAGCATTTTTAATATTCCCTTCTAAATCTGCTAAAATAGCAGAAGAATGTCCTTGATTTATGTCAAGATTTTATTTATTTTAATCATGCTTAACAAGAATGATTGTTATTCTTAAAAGAGGAATCCATTGAATGACAAAGTCTATTCTAAAATAAAGAAAAGTTTATCTTCCTTAACCATCAAAGATATTATTCATATTGAGGAGAATGACCCTCAATTTAAGGCTCTAAAAAGAATGTACTCTCATTACGGAACAAACAAAGTGCTATTTATAAAACTTGTTGTTATAAATGCTCTTTTGTCGTATCAACTTCCCATGAAAGGAGAAAAATACTGGGAATCTTTTGCCAACTACTTTTCCCACAATAAAAACATTAACTCCTTTCCAGAATTTTTAAAGAAAAATAACTACCGTTTATTTAACGCAAAACTTAAAAGGTTTAAAAAAGCCAGAGAAGCAGTAAACGAAATTTTTAAAACAGAGAAAGATCTGAAAAACGCAATAAATAATATAGGTGAATTTTTGAACAGATTATCCTATCTACTCAATCAGAAAAAAGACGCAAAAACTGTCGTCTTTGCAATAAAAATGTTTATTTATGCCTGCCGTATAATGTATAACAAAAATATAATTGCCCCTAAAGGAATATTTATTCCCATGGACAGCAGAATCAAATCAATATCAGACGATAAAAACTTCTGGAAAAAACTTGAGAAAGAAACGAAAATACCTTTGATACATATAGATGCCATTCTGTGGCTCTCTCATGAAAAGTGGAGAAAATAGGTGGAAAAACTCCTCCTGAAATCATATTATTAGTACAACCTAACTCAAGGAGGTAAAAAAATGATTATTGCAGTTCCAGCCATAGAAACAGAAATAAACGGAAAAAGATTAATAAGTCCCCATTTTGGCAAAGCGCCTGCATTTGTTATCTATAACGGAATAACAGAAGATTCTATGCTCGTGGAAAATCCCAAAAACAGAGCAGGCTACGGTGGAGGTAGACTCATAGCAGATCTTTTCATGAGAAACGGCGTTGATGTCGTCCTTGTAAAAGAAATGGGTGAAGGAGCGTTCTTCAACCTTCAAAGTGCAGGAGTAAAAGTCTTTCTAATACCTGAAAATGTTAAGTTCGTAGAAGATGCCATTAAATTCTATATTGAGGGGAAACTTCAACTTCTTACAGAACCTTCTGAAAGCGGACATCACCATTAACGGAGAAAAAGATGAAGTGTCACCTGTGTAACGATAAAGGATGTTATCGAGAAGGAAAGGTGTGTCAGAAATCTCCACAACTTGATAACCTGCCGGAAGAAGAACTGAAAATGCTAAAAACGGCTTCAGAAATAGAGAAAGAGTTTTACTGTCAAATGACACGGTTAGAGGAAATCGTAGAATTTGCAAAGAGAATGAATTACAAAAGAATAGGCATTGCTTTCTGCATAGGCCTGTTTAACGAAGCGAAAATCGTTGCTGACATATTCACAGAGAAAGGGTTTGAAGTCTTTTCCGCAATATGCAAGATCGGTAGCGTTGACAAGGAAACGCTAGATCTTCCAAAGTTAAAAAAAGGAAAAGAAGCCGTCTGCAATCCGATAGGACAGGCAGAAGCTTTAAACAGAAAGAAAACAGACCTTAACATTGTAATAGGTCTTTGCGTAGGACACGATATACTGTTTCAGAAACACTCCGATGCTCCCTCAACGGTACTCATAGTCAAGGACCGTGTTCTTGCCCATAACCCTGCAGGAGCAATCTATACACCTTACCATCTCCGCAGAATTACAGGAGAGTAAAATGGATTTTAAAGATATCCGGAAGCTTGTCCACATTCTGGTATTTACCATCTTAACAGGTATTGAAGTTTACAGAACATTTAAAACAGGATATCCACCTCTATTCTCTCCGTTTGATTCCGTTCTGCTCCTTGCCTCAGTCTTCACACTTATATCGGGACTGATGGAAACAGGAATCGGAGGAAGTATACTTTCTGTCATACTTATTCTCCCCCTGTTCTTCCTTCATCAGGGTATAGAGGAAATACCACCAATTGTAAGAACACCACTTTTCATCATCCACGTTACCTCTGCGATGATATCTTACGCAATAATTCTCTCCCTATCGGTAGTAGCTCTGTTTGACATAAAGAAAAAATCGCTATCCTATAAAAAACCCCTCATGTTGGGATTTTTGCTCTTCTCAATCTCCATGGTTGCAGGAGGTATATGGGCATACCTTGCCTGGGCAGACCTGTTCCCGTTCGAACCTAAATCCCTCTTTTCACTTTTTCTTTGGCTTTACACCGCCTTTCTGCTCCATGTTGAAACAGACCAAAAACTTAAAAATCTTAAACATGTTTTGATTGCAGCGGCAGGTGGATTTGTTTTATTTTCTTTCTTCGGCATAAATTTCCTCTTTGGAGGAACTCATGGTTTTTAAGTTAATAAAATCAATTAGAGTTTTCCTATTTTTACTTCTCTGCTTCTTTGTCTCTTCTTTTGTCATTATATTCACTTCAAAAGGAACAATAAATGAAATGGGACTCTATCGACTTATACCTCTTATGCCCTTATATCTGAAAATACCAATAATAATAACTTCCCTCCTCCTATTACTGACAGGCATTCAAACACTGCTCTGTTCTATAAGTTCATTTAAACCGGTATCTCTTAAAAATCTGCTACACATTACCGGTGGAGCAACAATAGTACTCATTGTTTTATTTCTCTTTATTCCTGTGTATCAATTCAGAGGCTTTCCGGGTAGAACGGTAAAGGGAAAAAACATAAGTATAAAGATAGAGAAGGTAAATATCAATCCTCAAACGATGTCTGCTTCCGCAAAAGTATCAATAGAAAAAAACGAACAGGTAGATTCAGGGTCAACAGCATTTAATAGTCCGTTAATAACAAAAAACGGTGTGGTATGGATATCTGGAATGGATTCAAACGGTATGATATTCAAATACCAGCCTTTTTCTCTTATCCCGTTTGTCACACTTCTCTCCGCTGTGAGCTTCATTATCCTTCTATCAATTGAAACTGTCAAAACATTTATTAAAAAATAAAAGGGGCGGCACAAAGGCCGCCCCCGGGTGTTCTTAAAAATATCTTAAACATCATAGTAGAGGAGATATTCCATAGGTGTTGGTCTGAGTCTGATAGGATCAATCTCTTCTTTTCTCTTATATTCAATGTAATCTTCAAGGAACTTCTCTGTCATTACGCCGCCCTTTGTGAGGAACTCATAATCCTTCTCAAGAGCATCAATTGCTTCGGCAAGAGAACCAGGAACTGTTGGAATATCTTTAAGTTCCTCTGGTGGAAGATCGTAAAGGTTTTTATCAACAGGTTCACCAGGATGAATCTTATTCTCGATTCCGTCAAGACCTGCCATGAGAAGTGCCGTAAATGCAAGGTAAGGAGCACCTGAGTTGTCAGGGAATCTAACTTCTATTCTCTTAGCCTTAGGATTTGTTACAACAGGAACCCTTATTGAAGCAGATCTATTCCTTGCTGAGTAGCAGAGGTTAACAGGAGCTTCAAATCCAGGAACAAGTCTTTTGTAAGAGTTCACCGTTGGGTTTGTAAACGCACAAACTGCCTTGGCGTGCTTGATGATACCACCTATGAAGTAGAGAGCAGTTTCAGAAAGTCCAGCGTAGCTGTCACCGTCAAATAGGTTCTCACCGTCTTTCCAGATAGACATGTGTGTGTGCATACCTGTTCCGTTATCACCAAAGAGTGGTTTAGGCATAAATGTTGCAGTTTTTCCAAACATCTTAGCAACATTCTTAACGATATACTTAGCCCACATGATGTTATCAGCAGCTGTTATAAGGTCACCAAATCTAAAGTCAATCTCACACTGACCACCTGTAGCAACTTCATGGTGTAAACACTCAACAACAAGTCCAACTTCTTCCATCTTAAGTGCCATCATCTTTCTTATATGATCAAGTGCATCTACAGGAGGAACAGGGAAATAACCGCCCTTAGGCTTAACTTTATGTCCGAGGTTGGGACCCTCCTCTTCTCCTGTTCTCCACCATCCTTCTTCAGAATCAACGAAAGCAAAGCTGTAGTTCGTTCCTGCATCAAACCTTACATCATCAAATATGAAAAATTCAGGTTCCGGACCACAGTAAACGGTATCACCGATACCTGTAGACTTAAGATATTCAACGGCTTTCTTTGCTATATTCCTTGGATCCTTTTCGTAAGGCTCTTTTGTAACCGGATCAACGATGTCAGCGATAACTACAAGCGTTGGAACTTCTGAAAGAGGATCAACTACCGCTGAAGTTGGATCAAGTTTAAACATCATGTCACTTGCATTGATTGGCTGCCATTGTCTAATAGAAGAACCATCAAAGAAAAGGCCCTGCTCGAAAGATTCTTCTGAAATTTCATGAGCCGGGAATGTAACATGGTGCCATGTTCCGAACATGTCAGAGAATCTGAGGTCAACAAACTTAACCCCTTCCCTCTGAATAAGTTCCACAACTTCCTTAGCGTTACTTGGCTTCATATCTACCTCCTGCAGGATATTTCTATTTTTAAATTAAACGGCTGCGTCACCCTTTTCACCCGTTCTTATTCTAACAATCTCTTCAACAGGAATTACGAAAACTTTACCATCACCAATTCTTCCTGTCCTCGCAGTATTAACAATTGTTTCTATAACCTTTTCTGCCATGTCATCTGAAACAACGATTTCAATCTTTATCTTAGGTATGAAATCTACCACGTATTCGGCACCCCTGTAAAGCTCAGTATGTCCTTTCTGTCTTCCGAAACCTTTTACTTCAGTTACAGTAAGACCATGAACACCAATGTCCGTTAAAGCGTCCTTTACCTCCTCCAGTTTAAAAGGTTTGATGATAGCTTCTATCTTCTTCATTATGACCCTCCATCTATTTTAGAATTCACTTCGAATATTATTTAAACAAATTTCTTGCCAAATTGGAAGGAACAAAAAAGATATTTTAAAAGTTTGAAATAAAAGAGGCTAAGAAGATTTTTTATTTGAAGGATGCACTTTTTTTGTGCAACGAGATTTTCTTATGACTAAATCGAGTGCAATTGGCGGAGGCAGATAGGAATCGAACCTACCGTCCCGCTCTACGCGAGACCACCGGATTTGAAGTCCGGGGGAGACACCAGCCTCCATCTGCCTCCAAAAACGTTAAAAATAAATATAGCAACAAGCTTAAAAGTGTCCACTTGAAGGAAGGTTTAAGCTATAATTAAAGAAGTCTCACAGGGGAGAGGAATCTTTGAAAAAGATAGAAAAAAGAATACCTTCTGAGTTTGGACAAGATAGAATTCTCGAAATATTAATGAAGTTCAGGCCACCTCTCATTATTGCATTGATAACAATAATGATTTCAACCATTGGCTATATGTTCATATCCCATGTAAAACTTTTAAAAGCCTTTTATATGACAATTTTAACCGTCACGACCATAGGTTACGGTGAAATGTGGAATATGACAGCAAAGGGTAGATTATTTAACATACTTGTGATGACCTTCGGCGTCGGCAGTGTAATGGGCTATTCCATAGCTGTCCTGATAAATATTGTCACATCGGGAGAAGTAAAAAAATTAGTGAGGTTTAGAAAAATGGTGTCAGACATAAATAATCTTAAAAACCACTACCTGATATTCGGCTTAAATGACTATATCATTCACCTAACCAGAGAATTTAACAGAAAAAAAATTCCATACGTCGTGATAAGTAATTCTGAAAAGATGGATGAATTTGCCAAAAAGAACAATATTAAATTCTATCTCAATCTTGACCCATCAAATGAAAATAGTATTTTACTTGCTAACATTGAAAAAGCGGTCGGAGCTATAATTGCAGAAACGGAAGATTACAAAAATTTGGCAATAACACTTACTGTAAAAAATGTAACCCAAAAGCTGAAGATAGAAAACTTTTTTATCTTCTCCATTATCAACAACGAACATTTCAAGGAAAAACTAAAGCTGGTCGGAGCCAATTACGTAGAAACAATACCTGAAATAACATCAAGACGTATAGCTTCTCTGGCAGAAAAACCACCCATATTCGGTGAAAAATCATTTCTTGAAGAACTGCTGTTTGGAGAAGAAACTTTCATAGATATTGAAGAACTACTCATCACTCCAGAATCACCAGTATGCGGAAAGACACTAAAAGAGTTAAACATTAAAAAGCAGTTCGGAGTAACGGTAATAGCCATAAAAAAGGAGAACGGAAAAGTAATATACCTACCCGATGAAACAATAGTCTTAGAACCAAAAGATATATTAGCCGTAGTAGCCCCGAAAAAGAACCTTAAAAAAGCGGTAAAGATATTTGTTAAAAGCGGTGTCTTTTCAAGGGGAATTTTATTAAAGAAAAAATTAAAGGAGAGAGAAAATGGATTGGAGTAAAGTGTGGACCTCTTTCTTTGTAATGATGTCACTTACAACAACGGTAGGCTTCATATACGATGGAGATCCCTATGCATTGATAGCATCGGTAACATTTAACCTCATAGCCACCTTACTCAAACTTGGCAGTAAAAAAACTCTAAGTGCCGAACTTTTAGCAACCAGCTTAGCAGCCGATCTTCACCTAATACCTGCACTTATATTCTATGAAATGGGAGCAAGAACAAGCCTTGTAGAAGCTATGGCATGGGGAGGATTGGTAGCTAACATATTTTCCGTGATACTGATAATAGTAGAAACGGTTCTTGAAGCAAAAGATGAAACATGGATTTAAATGCTATTAAGCTAAATCAAATTTAGCTCTACGAAGAAAAATAGAATATAATTAAAGCAAATAAGAGAGATATTTTCGTCTCGAGGGAACTAAATGAGAACTGCTACCCAAACAGGATTTAACAAGAAACTCATTGGTATAATTGCTGTTATGATAGCTATATTTCCTATAGCAGCAACAGGAGCAACAAATAGTTCTAATGTTCCAATAGATGTATACCTGCAGAGAGTAGAAAAAGACATTTCAAAAGGTGTAAGTGGAACCAAACTACATTCAGAAATCAAATCTCTATTAAAAATAAAACAGAACTCTTCAGTTTTTTTTATACCAGAAATTAATTACATAACAGGCAGAAAGATCGAAAACGTGCCGCCATCAGCAGTGCAAAAGATCAGGCAGAAAATTATAAACACCGACATTTTTATAAGTGCATCGACTGTAATCATCGTTATGCTTGGTGTGTTTACTTTAATATACACCTCTGACAGATACTTCTCCTCTGAAACCAAAAGAAACCTATCCATATTAACAGGAATAATTCTAATAATATCAGCCTTAATCTTGCAGGGGCCACTGTTCTATTTGGTATTTGGTATTATGGCAGGATTGGGATTTAAATTTAAGGAAAAGATTCCCTTTGCTATTATAATGACCCTTTTTTTAATAGCACACCTGACAGGTGTAATAGCAGAAAGAGGATATTTTCACTATATCAGCAACCAGAAAAATCTCTTATACACAAAACTTGAAAGAGACAATTACGCTCCGCCATTCTTAATAAAAGAAGAAAAAGGAGCCTATTTAAAGGTTGCCTCTTTAGCAAACAATCAGACCCTGCTTCATCCTGTTAAAGAATCTGAGTTAACCAATCTTATAAAAACAATAAACAACAATAAACTTAAAGCTGTGTTATACAATAATCTTGGTTGCATAGCCTTCAACAAAGGAAAATTAAAGGAAGCAGCTACTCTTTTTGAAAAAGCTGAAAATCTCTATCCGATGATAAAAACATATTACAATCTTTTTATCACTTATTCTTCCCTGTTAGAGCCTCAAAAAGCAGAAGTTTACTCTAAAAAATTGGAAAAAACAAATTTCTCTTTCGACAGAACAGTACCAATCGTTGCAAATATAAACGATATAAAAATACCCAAACCAACTTTTAAAATTCCTGTGTATGAAACTTTAGGTCTCATCATCGGAATAGGCATCGCTATTATAATCACCAGAATCCAGAAACCTTCTTCTTTGATAAGTATTAACCCGTTCTTCAGTTATCTACCCGGATACAGACTCTACTACTCTAACAGATACAGCGCACTTCTTCTTTTTATCGGTACCTTAATACTTATAGAAATCTTTATAGGGAGCATGCTATGCTCAATGAACCTGTAAAAGGTAAAATTAATGACTTTGAACAGTTCCTAAAGCTACTTGAATTCTTAGGAGATGACGTTCTTTTCAAATTAAAATGTGGTAATGATCACATTTTATTCTGCTCAGAACACGGAGAGTTCACAACTATCTCAAACGGCGCTCCAATTACAGCTCAAGATTTGAAAAAAAAATTATCAAAATGGGTAATTATGGAAAAGAAAGAGATAACTTTTACCATAATACCTGCCATTGATAAATGTCCTGACGGAGAAAAGATAAGCAAAAACGATCTAATTAACATAATAGAATCCATAAAATATATCCGACAAATACCTGCCAGATTTAAAATAAAAATATTGAATGATGAAAAAGTACCCAGCATTTTAAAGAGATTTTCAAGACACCCTGTAGAAAGGGAGCTTATTTTAAACAGTTCCTCTTTTTCCCTTCTTGACCTATGTAAATGGGAAAAAGAAGGTGCCATAAAATTAGAAAAAATCAATCTTATGGATCGTATTGCTCCATTATTCGCTGGAATAGCTTTTGTTTTTATAGCAGCAACCGCTGTTATATCATTTTTCCCATTTGGAAGAACAATAGTAACCTATGTAAAATTGCAGGAATTGGAAAATGAAATAAACTGTAAGAGGATTCTAAATTACAGAATCCCGGAAATTTTACCGGTCAAAGATGCCTTTTTAAACAGAATATATTATAAAAACGGAAAGTTGATAAGTCCTGGGCCCGATAGAAGAATAGGAACGAAAGACGATATCGTTCTAAAACTTCCCGATTTAAAAGGCAGTTCTCTCTTTGTTATACCATGAGGAAAGCATGAAAATAACGCTTATCGGCTTTATGGGTTCGGGAAAAACAACAACCGGAAAAAAACTGGCAGAAAAGTTAAATGTACCCTTTGTTGATATAGATAAGGAGATCGAAAAAAACTTATCCCTTTCAATTCCGGAAATTTTTCAGAAATTCGGGGAAACTTTTTTCAGAAAAAAAGAGATAGAAACCTTTAAAACCATAACAACCCGCTTTAACGGTGTAATCATATCAAGCGGTGGAGGAATGCCTGCTTTTGGTAATAACATGGAAATTTTGAAAGAAAATTCTATAACTATCTATCTCAAGGCAGATTTTGAAACACTATGGAACAGAATAAAAAATGATCCGAACAGACCACTCGTAAAACTGGGCAGGAATAACGTTAAAAAACTTTTTGAAAAACGAAAGCCCTTTTACGAAATGGCAGACATAATAATTGACACAACAGGCAAAACACCGGCAGAAATTACTGAAGCCATTGAAAAAAAGCTAAAAAAGATTTACAAAAAGTAAAAAGTCTGATGAAAATGAAAACTCATAAACAGGCACATCAAGCAGATACGAAAGTGTTTCAAAATTTGTTTCTGAACTTTTATCCTGTGCTTCATAGTTATTAAGAAAAACACCTCTAATAGGTATATTGTTATACTTGCATACCTCTACAGTTAAAAGCGTATGATTTATAACTCCAAGTTTATTCAAAGCTACAATCAAAACTTCATCGGCAACTTCTCTGGCCAAATCAAGAAATGTATAACTTCCTGAAATAGGAACCATTATACCACCAGCACCTTCTGCCACTAAAATTTCACAATTCTTAGAAATGCTTAAAATCTTTGATTTAAGATAGTCTATATCTATCTCTTTTCTCTCCAGTCGCTCTGCAACTGAAGGAGCAACAGGAGTTCTGAAAGAGTAAATCGGCGGAATCTCCTCCCCGCATACTTCAGAAATTCTTTTAGCATCTTCACACAAAGGATCACATCCGGTTTCAACTATTTTCAATCCGGAAACTTCCCTGCCTGCATCTAAAAGAACCTTGAGAAGATTAACAGTAAAAAAAGTCTTACCAACTCCAGTATCTGTTCCAGTAACAAGAACTATCATTGAAAGAACTTCCTTGCTTTTACTTTTTTTGAAATAGTCTCTGCGATTTTAATCTCTTTGTCTTTAGCTCTTTTAATAAGATCAGAAACAGCATCTAACAGTTTTTTCTTTTCATCTTCAGATAATGATAAAAAGTCGCACTCAACAAGCTCCTTCGCGAGTTCCGCTGCCCGCTTAAAATCATCATTTTCAACAGCCAATGCTATCTCAGATATTATCCTCTTTATAGTCTTGATTCTAACTCCTCCCATGCACTTTTTAAGTCGGACATTATTTCTATTAATCTCTTAAGTAGCTCTACATCATCAGTGGCATTCACTTTCAAAAGAGCTTCCTCTATAAAATCATAAAGAGAGCGTAAATTCTTTGCTATTTCCCCACCTTTTTCCATATCAAGAGAAGCATTCAAAACCCTCACTATATCATGCGCTCTCAATATATTATTTATTTTAGTTTTAACATCATTTTCCTGTACTGCTTTAGCAGCAATCTCCATACATAGTATAGCCTTTTCGTAAAGCATAACCAACTGCCTTATGGGAGAAGCCGTTTCTACATCCATCTTCAAATACGGATTAACCATTCACCACCTCTTTATGTTCCTGTAGTTGTACTGATAGAAGTTCCCGGAATAATAGAAGGTGTCCCGAAAGTTTGCGTTATTTTTGCCTGAACTTCTTGCATCTGAGCCATATAAAGTTGAAGTTGAACAAGCTGCTTTTTCATACTTTCTATCTCTTCAGAAATGCGTTTATTGGTAAGATCTATCTGATCCTCTATGTAATTTATCTGGTTATCATAGCTCTTCTCCTCTGTCTGAATAGGACCATCAACACCAGTGACATAGATAAGATAATCGTATAAATTATTTTTCAAATCATCCGTCAAAGCATCCTCAAGACTTTTTGGATCCGTAGAAAGCACCTCGTCAAGCTTTGAACTGTTTATTGAAAGATGTCCCGTATCTTTGTCAACATCAAAAAGGCCGAGCTGGAAAAGCGGATCAAGCTTATCAAACAGTGTTGAACGGATATCTTGAAGTGTAAAATCACCTGACAGAGCACCGTCCTTACCAGTATACTGCTTTACAAAATCAACTATAGAGTTATAAGCTTCAACAAGCTTTTGAAGATTATCTTTCATTTTGCTGTAATCATTATCAATGGTAATGGAAACAGGAGAAGTTGTAGGAGCTTCTGCCGTAATAGTCATACCAGGAATAACATCAGTAAAATCATTAGTAGAACTGAAAACCTGCGTTCCATAAATCTCTATGACAGCATCCTGGGCAGTTTGAACGTGACTTGCAGTGTAATTATCACCTAACTGCAGTACATCAAGAAGGTCTCCACCACCTGTTTCTGTCACGGAAATTGTGTTGTCAGCTCCTGTATCTTCACCTGAAAGCAACAATCTGTAGTTTGTCCCATCGAAAAATACAGTCGCTTTTACCTTGTCCTGAGCAGCATTTATAGCATTGGCAATCTCCTGAATAGTTGATGGAGTATCTGTTGAGGTATCAGTATCATAATCTATAGTTGCAACAACATCTCCCCCGTAAGATATCTGCAGAGTTCCTGCTGTTGTTGCCACAGGAGCAGTCTCATCGGAAACACCTGCCTGAGAAAGCCAAACATCCTTTTTGGCAGTTTGTACAACTGATACATCAAACGAAGAAGCATCAACAGCAGTAGGATCTGTAATCGTAACCTTCACGGCAGACTCGTTTGAAACTGAAACAGCCTTTTGCTGAAATATGGAATCGTCGAAAAGATCATTGGCTATATCCTGAAACTTTTCAAGAAGAGAATCAAAACTAGAAAGTGCAGACTTTTTATTCTGAAGTTCGGATTCTCTCTGTTGATAATACTGAATCTGGACACTTTTAAGAGAGTACATCTGATCAAGAATTTGCTGATAATCAAATCCACCCACAAGGTTACTTATAGATAATTCTCCTGCCATAGCCATCTCCTTCAGGCTTTTTCACGAAGCAAAAGACCTGTTATTTCATCTATATATTTTGCTATTTTTAACATATATTCCGGAGGAATTTGCCTTATCACTTCATCGGTTTTTGTATTTATTACCTTTATTACTGGTATCTCTTCACCGTCTCCAATCTTCTCTATCTCTATCTTTAACTGAGTATTGAGCATTGAAAGTTTATCTTTCAAATCATTTACCAATTTCTCCATCTCTTTCGGCGAAAGCCTTTTCTTCTCTTCAGTCCTAATCCCTCCGTCTTGACTTTGATTTTGCACTTCGGCACGAACATTCCTAGTTACATTCTGGGGATTATTCATCTGAAGAGCCGTCTGGACATTAAGAACATTTTTTACATCCATTTTAAACCCCGAATTACGTTTACACAGTTTATTAATTTATCACTTTCCTGCCCTTTCCTCAACAGCCTACAGACTGCTGAAAAAAGGGCGGGAACCACACCCGCCCGAATAGTTATCTGAGAAGCTGAAGAACAAGCTGAGGAAGCTGATTTGCCTGAGCAAGCATAGCAGTACCAGACTGCATAAGGATTTGATTCTTGGTGAAGTTTGCCATCTCTGCAGCAAAATCAACGTTTCTGATACGGGATTCTGCTTCAGAAGTGTTAACCCTTGTTGTCTGGTTGTTGCTGATAATTTTTTCAAGTTCAATCTGATAAGAACCAAGTTTTGCAGCAAGGTCATCAACAGCTTTAATAAGATTATCAACCGTCTGCACAGCTGCGTTAGCTTTAGTTTGTGAAGTTACATCAATAGCGTAGCTTGTTCCTCCTATTGTAACTGTAGAAGGTGCTGTGCTGTTGGCACCTGCAGTTGCTTGCGCGGTAGAAATAACGATTGCAAGTTCCTGGTTCGTTCTACCACCATAGTGAATTGTAAACGTTGTTGCAGAAGTACCAAAGAGATTCATGCCGTTAAACTCTGTATCACTGAAGATTTTTGATACAGAATCAATAAGATGGTTGATGTCCTGCTGAATCTCCTGTCTTGCTTGTGTGTCAAGAGTGTTTGATGCCTGGATAACTTTTGACTTAACATCATTGAGAATGTTGTAAACTTCGCTTAAAGCACCCTGACCAATTTGAGCAATACTTACACCGTCCTGAGCGTTTCTGATACCTTGATCAAGTGATACAGCATAAGTTTTAAGCTGGTCAGCGATGTAAAGACCTGCAGCGTCATCTGCCGCGCTGTTAATCCTGTAACCTGTTGCCAATCTTTCAAGGGACTTATTCATGTTTTGTTCTGTTTTTAAAAGGTTAGCATGGGTAAAGTCCGCTTGAAAGTTGTAGTTAATGCGCAGTGCCATGACTCTTACCTCCTATAAGGTTTTAACTTTTCTATTTCCTATTATCGGAAGGTAGAATCCTTTTTTTATATCATTTATCAGTTTTTAGACGTTCCAGAAGAAAGAGACATCTCTTAAGTGCAGGTAGAACAGAGAGATTACCGGTTTTCTCAAAATACTCTTTCATAGAGAGAACTGCATCTATCAATGTTTTTTCATCTGAAATACCCAAATTCATTCTGGCATAAGCCAAAAATGCCTTTGCCGCGATAAAGTTTGGATTCAATTCTACCGATCTTTCAAGATACTTAACGGCTCTATCAAATTCCCCTTTTGTTAAAAAATAATTCCCCATTTCAAAATAAGCCAGATAATGATTGCTGTAGAGCTTGTATAGCTTCCTCAAAATCGACCCTTCATCTTCTTTCAAGAATTTTAAAATTCTTGAAAGAGCAATGCCCGTATAAAGTCCCCTCCCTTTTTTCCAGAGCTTTTCAAGATAATCTCTTTTTGTTTTATCTTTTTTCAACTTCTCAAACAAGAGAAGAAGTTTATCGGAAGCGATATGATAAGCATGAACAGCTTTATCAGATAGGAAAGTCAATCCTCCAAGTCTGCCAAACGGATTGGTTTTCATAAACCCATCAATTTCTGCCAAAAACTCACAGTAACTATCAAAAGCTATGAAATAATTTTCTGTAACTTCTTCTAATAAAGCTTTCAGGTAGAAATAATCCGCATAATACGGCTTTAACTTAAAGGCTTCTTCCAAATATTTTCTCGCGTCCTCATACCTTTCAAGTTTTATCAAAGCCTCCACTATGTAGGTATACACATGCACATCAAAGATATTATTTTCATCAAGATTCCCTCGAAGCGAAAAATACTTCTCAGCCATCTCAACCACTTTTTCAAAATAAGAACTATCCGAAAAACCAAGAACAGTGTAAGACTGAATCAGGTAAAAATGCTTATAAGCATACTCAGGCAGGACATCAAGATTTTTCTTCTCCATCTCTTCAATTTCGGATTTTAAAAGTTCTATATTTCTCAGGGCTTTTTGTCTTAGAACTTCATCATCTTCATATCCAAAATGCTTAACCTTAACATCAAGACCAAATGTCAATTCAGCATTCTCAAGGTACTCATGAACTTTACCTTTCCATTTTATCTCCGGTTTATTTCTGTGAATAAAACAGTGAGAAGAATAAGACCTGATAGTTCCATCAATGTTGTAATTTTCAATGATCACATCTGCTGAATTATACCGCTCATCAAGCAACAAAAGCTGTCTTTTAGCTTTCAGAAACTCTTCATCATCTATCTCAAAATCGGCATCAAAGTGCCATACCCAATCACCGGTAGCTTTCGAAACTGCATAATTTCTTGCATCTGCAAAACCTGACCACTTTATCCCATAAATCTTACAACCAAAGTTTTTAGCTATTTCCACCGTCTTATCAGTTGAACCAGTATCAACAACTATTATCTCTTTAAACTTATCTCTCAAGCTATTCAAAAGTCTGGGCAAATTTTTTTCTTCGTTTTTAACAATCACACAAGCCGATATCATCAATACTACCCCTGTTTAACAAGTCTGTCGATAAGACCCACTACTTCATCTTCTTTACCTAACTTTTTTGCCATATCGGTAAGATTCATTAGGAAATCTTTTTCAAGAGGATTCATCGTGACAGCCTTGTAAAAGAACCTATAAGCTCCTTCATAATCTCCTGTAAGGTAAGCAATAACTCCCATTATGTTATGGATCGGAGCCCCTTTATAATAATCAGCAACATCGTTCATAGCGGCAATTACTTCTTCAAGCTTCCCATCCTGAACAGCCTTTTCAAGTTCTGAAACAATCTTTTTAACATTGGAAAGTCTCTCTTTTCCATCATTTACCTCTTCAGGAGAAAAACCTTCTCCTAAAAGTGCAAAGGCATCATCAAATCTCCCCATCAAAAGATATGTATCAAAAAGCTTTCCCAGAGATACAGTATTGTGAAAACAAAAAAGAGAACGACGGTAAAATTCAGAAGCGTTCAAAAAATCAACATAAAATGACAACCTGTCTCCTATTATGGTATTAGCTGTTGAAAGAGCAACATTTTCATCATCCCACCTAAGGAGTGGGAATATATCTTCCTTCCAATCATAAATATTTATAACTTCTCTAACAGATAAACTTCTGTAAGAGGTATCTATGAAAGTTTCAGTGAGTTCGTAATTGACAAATGCAAATTCAGACCATTTAAGCCTTAAATCCTTTATATTTTTATAAATAAAATCATAAAACTCATACTCAGCAAACCGCTCGTCAAAACCTCCTTTCTCCTTAATGAAGTCTGTCCTGATGAGACTACCGTATTCCGGAAGTAAATTTTCTATGGCAAGGGATTGAAGCAATTCAACTTCTCTACCGGCATACTCATCAAAATTCCTGACCGTCTCTTCATCACTCCATAAAATCACCTCATTGGGATAAACAATATCGGCATCCGGTCTATCTTCAAGGGAAGAGAAAAGCTCTTCAAAAGTATCATCATCAAGAGAAGAGTTTTCCGACAGATAAAGAACATAAGGCGAAGTTGCAATCTCAATAAGGCGATTCCTCAAAAAAGCTTTATTAACAGAAGAGAAATTAAGAAACTCAACCTTTCCATCATAGTCTGAATAAATTTCTTTTTCTTTTCCAGAAACATAAACGCTGGAAATGAAATCGCGATTTTCATTTAAAGAATCAACAAGTTCTTCATTGACTTTGTCAGATGAAATAATTAAAACATCAACCTGTCTGTCCATCGTATCCTCCTATTTCTACCATTTCCTCTACCTCTTTTTCCATTTCTCGAACAGTCTCTTCCGAAAGTTCCCGTGCAAGTTCTCTAACCTTATAACTCCTTTTAGTATTAACAGGCACACCGAACCTATTTTTTAAAATTGCCAGCGTTGTTTCGTTTACAGACAGCCCCATATCTCCAAAAATACGAATCACGGAATCAAAATCCAGCAAATCTTCAAATTTTATAGTGTAAATTTTTCCTTTTCGGAACAAAACTTCTTTAGAATAGATTGCCATTCTTTTCTCAATTTCAAGACAATACCAGTAACACAGCTGATAATCATGAAGCCTATGCCAGTTAGATATAGGGAGATAAACTCTATCATTGGGTTTTAGGTAGTACATCAATCCAAGCTTTGTCCTTCCAGGAATAGTGTTAAGTTCAAATAAACTTTTAGCAACCAATCTTTTATCCCGTTTTAAAATAATAAGTTCAGGTAAAACGCCCAACTCCAATAACGGATAAAAAAAACCTTTGCAAAAAAGATGACTTGTTTCACAATATATAGGTTTATCAATCGATGCAATAAATGGAAGCTTTTTAGAAAACAAAAAACGAACGGCTTCTTCCGGAAATTCTTGAACTTTCCTCATAACATTAACAAAATCAGGTTCTGGTTCATGAAAAGAAGCCACTATGTTAAAGGAACTTAGAAGATTTGTAAAATAAGCTGTTCCGCTTCTACCAGTTGTAACTGTGAAAATCAGTCTCTTTTCCCCGAGCCGTTTCAAAAGCCTTTTAAAGAATCTCTTACCCTTTATTTTTTCGATAAGAACTTCCGCTTTACTGTCAAGCTCTATCATAGGCAGACCTCTTAATTTCAACTAAACGCAAAAGTTCCAGGAATTTATCTTTTTTCCTGGGCTTATTCAACAAAAATCTTCTTAACTCCTCTATCTGAAAATCCAGAGATAGAGAAGCAAGCGCCTCAATATCAACATCATCCTTTTCGAAAGAAACCGAAAATGGAAATTCCTTTTTACCAGTTATTCCTAAACCGTAATCCCTGACAGCTTCAATAATGGACCTAAGCATATCTTTACTGTAAGAAAATCTTCTATAAAATTCAAAAAGCTGATGGAACAAGGTATTAAAGGGCAATCCCTCAACCTGCTTCCCATAATAAAGGAAATTTCGGATAAAATAATACATTGAAGAAGGAGCCTTTAAAAACCCTCCCGTAGTTGAACCACCTTTGTGTAGAATGAAAGTATAAGGTGTATAAACCGGCCGTATTCCATGAGCTTTCAATCTGTTCAGGAATTCATCATCTTCAAAATATAGGAAATAATCTTCCCTCATAAAACCTACTTTTTCAAAAACATCAGTTCTACAAAAAATGTTGGAACCGCTTAAATGCGAAACTTCTTTAACATAAAAGGCTCTATCCATCAAACCGTTAAGATCAACTCTGTACCCATTATATTGTACTTTTGCAGGGTCTGCCATACTTCTTATCTCACAGGTAACTACAGGAACACCTGTATAAACAGAAGTCTTTAAAAGTTCAAAAGCAGTATCTCGGACAACGGCAGTATCAGGATTTAAAATCCATACATAAGGAATACCTAAACGAACGGCGGCTCTGACACCTGTATTCACACCGCCGGCAAAACCTGTATTTTTGTTCCTTATCAATACTACTGTTCCGTTTTCTTCCTCTCCCGGGCGACACCGTTTAACATTCTCAACACCGAAAATTTCAACTGCAACGTTAAAAAGCTTTTCGAACTCTTCATCGCTATCAGAATTATCTACAATAAAAACTTTCAACGAGTAAGAGGAGTTTTTCAAAGAAACTAAAAGGTGTGATATATCTTCGGAGGAAAAATAAGAAACCACAACTACAGCAATCTCGGGTCTTTCCTTCAAAAGCTTTGCTCCATTTAAATACCACTCTCGACTTTTCTTAATACCAGAAAACCTGAACATAAAGTTATACTTTTTCTGCGGAAAATTAACAGGAAAACGTTTCCTATCAAGCCCCCAGAGAGTATCTATCGTAGGAACATTTCCAAATCCATAGTAATCTATTAACTTTTCCCACAGCTGTTTTACAGCCTGAACTTGATAACTTTTTCCCTCCTTTTCCGGAAGGGTTTTAAAAGACAAATGCCCGAAATGGTAAACAAACACCGATGGCACAATTTTCAGCTTATATCCACTTTCCCTCAAACGCCAAGAAAACTCAAAATCGTCCATTCCAAGAAACAGATTTTCATCAAGTCCTCCAACCATTTTAAAAACATCTCTATTAACTGCAATACACATCCCTATCAAAAGCTTGGTATCAAAAGTCTTATTCCGGAAAAGAAGACCAAGAAAACGGGAAATAGTTTCTCTACAATCGAGAAAATCTTTTCCTGAAAAAAAATACTCAAAAATAGGAGCAAACATAGAGATATGCTGCGTATAACTTACGTTAACACTTAAAGGACCTACCGCTCCGATTCCATCTTCTTCATATAGAGCGGAAACCAAACGATCAACCATTCCGCTGGTTACAAGCGTATCTGGATTCAAGAAAATTAAAACATCACCTTTAGATACCTCAGCTCCCCTATTAATAGCCCTTGAATATCCCTCATTCTCATTCATCTTTAAAACTTTTATAGAAACAGGAGAATTTGAAGCAAACTTCTTAACTACTTCAACTGTCTTATCTTCGGAATTATTATCAACAATAATAATTTCATCTTCCTTCCTCAACTCAGAAACGAGAGAGGAAAGGCACCCTGCTATAATATTTTCTGAATTGAAGGTAACAATTATCACAGAAACAGAGGGGTGGTAGTTAAAATCCGTTAATTCAGGAAGTTTATCTAGCCATGAAAAAAAAGAATGTTTGAGGTTTTGGCAACTCTCTTTAAGCTCACTAAAAGAAGGGAAAGATTCTATATCCTTTCTCAGTTTTTCGATCTCTGGCAACAGTCTGCCGACAGCCTTAACCTGTAGCTGTTCAGGAAATTCTACGCCAAGATGCTTGTGAAAATCTCTATCGGTAATGAAAAAAAACTTCTCCTGAATGCCGGCAAGAAATACTTTTAAATCGGCTTGGTCGTTAAACTCCGTATACCTAAATAGAACCAAGGGTTTATCATAATAAAAAACTTTACCTCTGGAAGCAAGCCACATCCATAGATACCAATCGGCATTAGCTCTTATGTTAAATCCATTAAATTCAAAACAATCTATGTCTGCTTCATCTTTTCTAAAAACGATAGAAGAAAACTCACCTAAAAGATTTCCTGCCCTCTCAAGAGATTCTCTTATAAGCATTTTCCCTTCCAGTTTTCCGAAAGTCCGAAATGAAAGCAATTTCAAAAATCGGAGTCTACCATCAATCATAATTCTTGGAGAACCTACAACGGTGCAATCGGGATTTTCATCAAGAATCTTCTCGGCCACTGAAAGAGCATCAGGATGGAGAATGTCATCATCAGAAAGAATCTTTAGATACTCAGCAGACGAAACCTTAAAAGCTTTTCTGTAATTATCAACAACCCCAAGTCTAACTTCATTTTTTATGTATCTCACGAAAGGAAACTCTTGAGAGTATTTACAAACAATTTTCTCATTTTCAACCGACTCAGTATTATCGTCAAGAATAATAAGCTCATCCGGTAATCTGCTCTGAGCAAAGACACTCTTAATCGCCTGTTCAAGAAATTCCGGTCTGTTATAAGTGGGAATAACTACACCTACTCTTGCCACTATTCCCCCAATTCACCTGATGCACTTTATAGAGAACACAAACTGAACGGTAAAAATATCTTCATTTCCAAATTTCTTAGCAATGTGCTGTAATCTTAAAGTATCCTTTTTGAAATTTTTATCATTTTCACCCAAACAAAACTGAGCTTCGGTTTTTCCTATAAGTTCTATCTGAAGATTTAAATTTTCATCTTCGGATATAAACTTCACCCATTCTTCAAAAGAGCTTTTTGTAAAAAACCTGAGATGTGTATTATCAAGAATTCCCAGAAAAGAGTAATTAAACTTCCCTCTCAAAAGATTATAAACAATATCTATATGGCCTATATTAGGAATACTAAGAACCAGCTCAGCACCTGACTTTTTAAGAAAACGAAAAACCGTTTTCATGAAGGAATTAACATTTTTTAAATGCTCAACTACATCAAGACATAAAATATATTGAGGAGAAAGCTCATTCAAAACAGAAGCAAACAATTCCGTTTCCATATCCAAGTCCAACTTATAAACTTCTGAATAACCCACCTCCTTTGCCGAAGCCAAACCTTCCTCATCAATATCGATACCGTACACCCTGGCATTCAAATTTTCTATAAGAAACTTCCCGAAGTAACCGGAAGAACATCCTACATCAAGAACAACTGAGCTATTTTTAAGATAATTTGAAACAATATAGAATGTTGAATTAGGCAAAACCTGAAAACTATCTTTTTGATGATACTTTCTTTTCTCTATCTCCCGTAAACGTTCAGGAATATAAAGATAGTTAACAGGCGAATTTCCAATAACTGTATAATCCACTGTTCCCCCGTTCAGATATGTCTTTTAATGGCATCTATAATCGGCTTAACCCTCTCATATTTTGTTTTTAAACTTGCTCTGTTAACAATAAGCCTAGCCGTAGAAACCAGTATAGTATCAACTTCTCTAAGTCCATTAGCCTTCAAAGTTGTTCCCGTCTGAACAAGATCAACTATACGCTCACTCAAACCAAGAAGTGGTGCTATTTCAACGGAACCGTAAAGCTCAATAATTTCCGGATGAACACCTCTACTTCTAAAATATTTATCGGTTATTCTCGGAAATTTTGTAGCTACTTTTATGAAAGAAAGCTTTTCTATATCGTAGGGTTCTGAAATATTCACTGGTTCTGCAACACACAATCGACAAAAACCAAATTTCAAATCAAGAGGCTCATAAACTTCCAATCCTTTCTCGTCTATTACATCTTTCCCGGCTATTCCAAAATCTGCCGCTCCATAATAGACGTAGGTTGGCACATCCATAGGCTTAACCAGAATAAACTTGAATCCGTCATTTTCAAAAATCAGTTTACGAGTTTCCTCCAATGTCAAAGAAGCATCAATATCCACCTCTGCAAGTAACTTAACAGCACCCTTTAAAAGCCTCCCTTTAGGAAGAGCAAAAGTCAACTTTCCTTTTTCCATCAATACCTCGTGACAATGAATTATTATTGGCATTCATTTTAACACAACAAGCCCTTCTAAAACCTGATATAATTTGCCCAAACTAGAATTTTAAGGAGAGACAATGAAGGTTCTTGTAATCGGTTCCGGTGGAAGGGAACATGCACTTACATGGAAAATCTCCAAAAGCAAATATGTTAAAGAGATATTTGCAATTCCAGGAAATCCGGGAATCGCTCAATTAGCAACATGTATAACAATAGACCCCACGAACATAAAAGCCATTGCCGACTTTGCAGAGAGAGAAAAAATAAACCTAACCGTTGTAGGACCCGAGGCCCCTCTCGTTGCGGGTATTGTTGATGAATTTGAATCAAGAGGACTGAAAATTTTCGGTCCCTCAAAAGAAGCAGCAAGATTAGAGGGAAGCAAGGCATTCTCGAAAGAAATGATGAAAGCTTTCGGCGTTCCAACAGCCGAATTTCAAATCTTTGATAACCCCGAAGATGCAAAAGCATACATAAAAGAAAAGGGTGCACCAATAGTCGTAAAAGCTGACGGACTTGCTGCAGGTAAAGGTGTGGTTGTAGCCCAAACCGTCGAAGAAGCACTTGAGGCAATAGACAAGATAATGGTGGACAGAGTTTTCGGAGATGCCGGAAACAGAGTTGTCGTTGAAGAATGCCTTAAAGGTGAAGAAGCTTCATATCTTGTAATAAGTGACGGGGAGCGTTACATACCTCTTGCACCTGCACAGGATCACAAGGCAGTCTTTGACGGAGATAGAGGACCAAATACAGGAGGTATGGGAGCATACTCCCCGGCACCGGTATTATCCCCGGAACTTGAAGAAGAAGTCAAAAAAAGAGTTATAGAACCGATGCTGAAAGGAATGGCAGAAAGGGGCACACCATTTAAGGGCATCCTTTACGCAGGCATAATGGTGACAGAAAATAAAGGCATTCAAGTCCTTGAATTTAATGTTCGTTTCGGAGACCCTGAAGCACAGGTAATTTTGAGAAGAATGAAGACAGATCTTGTTGAACTTTGCAAAAAGACAATTGAAGGAAACCTTCCAGAAAAAATTGACTGGGACGAAAGAACTGCAATATGTGTTGTTCTTGCCTCAAAAGGCTACCCCGGTAAATATGAAAAAGGAAAAGTAATAACAGGAATAGAAGAAGCTGAAAAGATTGATGACGTTGTCGTTTTCCACGCTGGAACAGCCACAAAAAACGGGAAACTGGTAACAAACGGTGGAAGGGTTCTAAACGTTACTGCCATGGGTAAAGACATCCATGAAGCTATAGACAACGTTTACAGAGCAGTGGACAAAATACACTTTGATGGAATGCATTATAGAAAAGACATAGGGGCAAAAGCCTTAAAAGAGAGGTAGGTTTAACCTGCCTCTCAATATATCCTTACAATATTATACAGAGAATCTCTCTCTACTGGTGTTTTTCCAGCCTCTTTTATCAATCTTATCAGTCTTGATTTAGGCATATACTCTCCTGCCCTTGCACCGGCAGCCTGTGTTATCTCCTCTTCTACAACTGTCCCGTCAAGGTCATCAACACCATAAAATAGAGACATCTGAGATATTTTTTCTCCTAACATTATCCAGTAAGCCTTTATGTGATAAAAGTTATCAAGCATAAGCCTTGATACTGCCAGCGTTTTTATTTCATCAACGCCGGTAGTGTAATCAGCTCCCCCTATTTCAGTATTAACAGGATGAAAAGCCAGAGGAATAAACGCCTGAAACCCACCAGTCTCATCCTGAGCTTCTCTCAATCTGATCAAATGATTAACCCTGTGAGCAAAAGTCTCAACATGACCAAACAGCATTGTTGCATTTGTTTTTATACCAAGTCTGTGTGCAGTTTTGTGAATTTCCAGATACTCTTTTCCGGAAATCTTGTCAGGACACAACTTCTTTCTTATATCTTTATCAAATATCTCACCGCCCCCGCCGGGCATCGAAGTAAGACCTGCTTCCTTCAATGCTATTAAAGTATCTTTAATACTCTTACCACCCCTATTTGCTATATATTTTATCTCTTCTGCAGTGAAAGCCTTTATCTGAACATCGGGGAATTCCTCTTTTATCCTCTTTACCATTTCTAAGTAATAATCAAAACCCCACTCAGGATGAAGCCCACCCACAATGTGAACCTCAGTAACACCAGACAGATTCATGTTTCTCATTTTATCAAGAATTCTATCTATCGAAAGCTCGTAAGCTCCCTCATCTCCTTTGTTCTTCCTGAAGGCACAAAATTTACACGTCCCCACACAAATGTTTGTCGGTGTTATGTGAACGTTAACGTTGAAATAGACCTTATCTCCGTTCTTCTTCTCATTCACATAAGATGCCAGAATACCTATTGCTGTTAAATCATTGCTTTCAAATAATTTCAATCCGTCTTCAAAAGAGAGCCTCTCTCCGGAAAATACCCTCTCCGCAATCGAATAGAGATTTTTGTCTTTTATGAAAGAAAACATATCCATTTCAGACCTCACAGATAAACATTGACGACATTATAAACGGTATCCCTTTCAACCGGCACCTTGCCAGCTTCCTTTATAAGCTTTATAAGTTTGCTTTTAGGCATGTAACTTCCGGTATTCGCACCCGCTGAATGGGTTATCTCTTCTTCTATGACCGTTCCGTCAAGATCATCAACACCAAAGAAAAGAGATGTTTGAGCCAGTTTTTCACCTAACATTATCCAAAAAGCCCTGATATGAGGAAAGTTATCAAGCATAAGTCTTGCAACAGCAAGCATCTTTAAATCATCAAAACCTGTCGTTGGCTTTCCTCCCAGCTGTGTGTTATCTGGATGATAGGCAAAAGAGAGAAATGCCTGAAATCCACCAGTCTCATCCTGAGCTTCCCTCAACCTGATAAGGTGATCGACCCTATCTTCAATAGACTCAACGTGGCCGTAAAGTATGGAAGCATTACTCTTTAAACCAAATCTATGAGCAATTTTATGAATTTCTATATACCGGGAAGAAGAAAGTTTTTCAGGACAGAGCTTTCTTCTTAAAGTTTCTCTGAAAACTTCAGCTCCACCTGCAGGTAGAGAACCAAGACCTGCCTTAACAAGATCAGAAAGAACCTCTTCAACGGTTTTGTTTCCTATTCTTGCAAGATGATCTATCTCTTCTGCCGTAAACGCCTGAATATGAAGAGAGGGGAAAGCTTCATGAACCGCTGTTATCATAGCTAAATAGTAGTTATAATCCCAATCAGGATGTAATCCACCTACTATATGAATTTCAGTTATACCCTTATCTACATGCTCTTTTACTTTTCCAACAACCTCATCTATTGAAAGCTCGTAAGCCCCCTCATCTCCTTTATTCTTCCTGAAAGCGCAAAACTTACAAATTCCGATACATATATTTGTAGGATTGACATGCCTGTTAACAACAAAATAAACCAGATTGCCGTTCTTCCTTTCATTTACAATAGAAGCGAGCTTGCCGATGGTGAGAATATCGTTACTTTTAAATAGCCTAACACCGTCCTCAAAAGAAAGCCTTTCACCGGACATCACTTTTTCATATATGGGAAGAAGCTCTTTGTCTTCTATAAAAGGCTCAATACTCCTTTCCAATTTCATTTATTAACCCTTTTTTTTCAAGAAATCTGGTAAGTTTTCCTATCCTATCTATCGTTGTAGAACTTAAATGATGCTCAAGAAGGCAACCTTCCTCTTCAGCCACATCGTCGGGAAGATGCAAAACCACCCTCATAAACTCTTCAAGAATTTTATGTTTTTCCAAAAGCTCCTCAGCATATTCTTTCCCTTTATCGGTAGTTCTTACAAGCCCGTAAGGCTCATAGTTTACGTAACCTCTTTCCGAAAGCCTCTTTAAAACCTCTGTAACCGTCGGCATCTTTACATTTCTCTTTTTAGCTATCTCTTTAACCCTTGCTACACCGTTCTCCTTTTCAAGAAGATAGATTGTCTCAAGATAATCTTCCAATCTTGGTGCTAACTTATTTCTCTCTTTCATATAACCTCTTCTGTTCTAAAAGGTTTATTAATTTTACCACAGGTTAAGGAAACCAAGGCGTCAAACATCCCAGAATATTCTTGAATAGTAAAAATCCATTTAATAAGATTGCACACTTTCCCGTTTAGCATATAATAGTAAGGTTGCAAACCTAATCTTTAGGAGGCAAACCAGCCTTGATTGCGAAAATCGTATTAAAGGAGGAGTGGAAATGGCCAAGACTCTCGGCGTCCACATTGTAGCTGACCTTTACGGTTGCGACCCGGAAATCCTCAAATCTGCCGACAGAATGGCTGAGATTTTCGAGGGTGCTGTCAGAGAAGCAAAACTCAACAAACTGTCTTCTCACTTTCATCAGTTTTACCCCTACGGTGCAACAGGGGTAATAGTTATTTCTGAGTCACACCTTTCATTTCACACGTGGCCCGAACACGGATATGTGGCAATCGACGTTTACACCTGTGGTGCACATGAACTTGCATTCAAAGCTTTCGATTACATCGTGGATAAGTTAAATCCCTCAAGAGTGGAAAAGGATGTTCACTTTAGAGGGGTGATTGATGAAAGTGAGGAGGTGGAATTCGCATCCGCCTACTCGGTAGAGGCATAATCAGGGGGTGTAAGCCCCCTATATTAAATTATTCTTCGCCAAATTTTCTTTCAAGTTTCTCCTGTTTTAACTTACAATTAATACAGAGCTCTGCAACAGGTCTTAACTTTAAACGTTCATAAGAAATACATTTACCGCACTCTTCACATATACCATAAGTGCCTTCTTCTATTTTTTGCAAAGCCTTCTCTATCTTTTTGAGATACTTGGCCTCTCTGTCTCTTATTCTCATTTCAAAGGTTCTTAGGATCTCCTCCGTTGACATGTCAACAAGATCACCAACTTCCCTCTCCGCATTTGCCTCTTCAAGGATACCCCTCTTGATATCCTCAATTAATTCCCTTTTCTTCTGCTCAAGTATCTCTCTAAACTCTTCAAGCTGCTTCTTCGTGAGACATTGATTTCCCTTCATAACTGACCCTCCGGCCGATTTGATGATGTAATGTAAAAACAATCCATTAACTTGTCAATCTGCTACCGTATCTTTAAAAAGCTAAGAGATAGCAGGGCAAGAAGTATTGAAATTATCCAGAAACGAACAGTAATCTTCGGTTCTTCCCACCCTTTTTTCTCAAAATGGTGATGCAAAGGTGCCATAAGAAAAACACGCTTTCCTTGACCGAATTTTCTACGAGTATATTTGAAGTAATAACGCTGAATAATAACAGACAGCGTTTCAAGAACGAATATACCACCTGCAATGGCAAGAATAAACTCCTGTTTAATGATAACAGCTACTGTTCCTAAAAGAGCTCCCAGAGCAAGAGACCCTACATCACCCATAAAAACTTCCGCAGGATAAGCGTTAAACCATAAAAAAACAAGGGAAGCACCGATGACAGCTCCACAAACAATAGAGAGCTCTCCAGCACCTGCAACATAAGGAAGGTGAAGGTAGGTAGAAAACTTCACGTTGCCGGCAACATAAGCATACACAAGAAGAACTAGAGATGTTGTAATCACAGGACCTATTGCCAGACCATCAAGACCATCTGTAAGATTAACCGCATTGGAAGAACCGACAATAACAATAACAGACCACAATACAAACAACATCCCAAGATCCAAATGTAAATTCTTAAATACTGGAAAATAGAGCACCGTTGAAAATCCAGACGCATAAAGAATTACTGATATTGCAAAAGCAACTATAATTTGCGACAAAAATTTTCTTTTTTCAGACAACCCTTCAGGATTTTTCAGCTTTGCCTTTATATAATCATCGACAAAACCTATCAAACCGAAGCCGCATATCGCCATAATGGCAAGCCATATAAACAGATTATTCCACTTATTCCACAAAAGAACAGATATGAGAAACGCAGAAATAATAAGAACACCACCCATAGTTGGAACATGTTTTTTCTTGTGATTTTCAGGCATATACTCTTTTATTGTCTGTTCAAACTGAAGATGATTTAAAAACTTTTTCAATTTTGGATATATGAAAAATCCAGAAAGAATGGCAGTAATGGTAGCATACACCAATCTAAAGGTTATATACTTAAAAATATTAATGCCAAGCAGTTTATAAAAGAAACCGTAAAACATACACTCTCCGAGGAAAATTTGTTAAAAGCTATTTTATACTCAAAACAGAAATGATAAAAGGATTATAGAAAAATTTAAGCCTGCAAGTGACAAAGGAAAGGCGATTACTTAATTTAAAAGAAAGTAACCTTCTTTAAGCGGAGGAAAAAAATGCCGATAAGAGACATAATGATAAGAAAAGTAATAACCGTTGACATAGAAGACTCTATCGAATATGCCGTCAAAAAATTGGAAGAGAAAAACGTGGGAAGCCTTGTGGTTATGGACGGCGATAAACCGGTAGGCATTGTAACGGATAGAGATATAGCAATACGAGGGCTCGGTAAATCACCAGACACTCCTATAAAATCGATTATGACTCCGGAATTGATAACCGTAACTTCTGACAGTGATTTCTTCAAACTAACAAAAAAGTTCAGAGACTTCGGCGTGAGAAGGATAGTTATCGTTGACAAAAAGGGCCGATTAGAAGGTATAATTTCCATTGATGATGTTCTTGAAGTCCTGGTAACGGAATTTGCCAACCTTATTGGAGCCATAAGGAGCTAACTGAATGTATCGCGTGGATCTAGAACTTTTTGAAGGACCTCTCGACCTTTTAATTTACCTGATAAGAAAAAAAGAGGTTAGTATTTACGACATTCCCATATCTGAAATAACCAAAGAATTCCTTCACTACATAGAAACGATGAAAGAACTGAACATTCCACTGGCTTCTGAATTCATAGTAATGGCTGCAACTCTTGCAAAGATAAAATCGGAAATGCTAATTCCTCGAGACGACGATTACGACCCCAGAAAGGCAATCGTTCAGGCAATAGAAGAATATCTAAAGATAAAAAAAGGAGTCAAAAAGTTAGAAGAACTTGAAAACCTACAGGCAGAGATGTTCTCTAATAACACCGCCGACATTGTTTTTCAATTCCAGGACAAAATAAAGATAGCAAACACACCGGAAGACCTTAAAGAAACACTTATGAATCTTCTTGAAAGGAAAGAGCCGGACACAGGAGCAAAGCTATCCCTTAACAGTGAAAGGTTTAAAGTATCCGTAAAGATAGAGAAAATCAGAAGACTCCTTAAAAAGCATGAAGTAATAAAGTTTTCAAAACTAATGGAAGAATCCATTTGTAAGCTGGAAGTTATCGTCTATTTCTTAGCAATACTTGAACTGTGCAAAATAGGCGAAGCCGCCGTAAGTAAGGAAGACGATGACATAATAATATCAAAGGTCTGCAAGCTTTTCACTGATAATGTCCTGTTTACTCTTGAGCGTGAAAAAGCGATAGAGGTAGGAAACCCTATCTAAAGAAAGCCCGGAAAACTCAACAACAATATCAACCGGAAGCCCTTTTCTAATCAATCTGTAAGCATAATTCTCTCTAAAATCATTGAGGGAAAAAGTCTTTCCCGTTATCTTAAAGAAAGTAACCTTTAAGCTGTTAGGATTTACAGAAAGTGTAACGACGCCGCTATTTTCAGCCTCTTCCAAAATTTTAACAACTTCTTTATCTACCAATAGTCTCTTTATCTTACCTTCATCAATAGCAGGAACTTTATCAATATATTTAACAGTGAATTTTTTCAATTTAGCTATTTCGGAAGGTTTTAACCCCAGATAAAACATCATCACAAGAGCAACTTTAGTATCCTTTTTTCTACTTCCAACCGCTTTTTTATAAAATTCCTTCAATTTATTATCATCTATTAGAACAAAATTCTTAAAATCGTCTTCCATATCAACGGAAACGGAAAGCTTTATCCCAAAAGTAAGTGAAAGATATTTCCTTATTCCGGAAAGTGCGGTTTTCAAACTTCCCGAGGTCTTATAAGTCGAAGACAAAAAAGAAATTAATTTATATTCATCAAACTTCTTTTCCTTAAAGCCGTAAAATCTCAAAAAAAGATAAAACTTCTCCACTGCTCGCAGATAAGTAGCTATTGAATTTTGAGAGTAACCTTGTTTTTCCAGATACCGCTTAAAATCTTCAACCCTTTTATTGACAACCACAACAAATACTCCTTCCAAACGTTAAGAAATTCCCAATTGAACCTTAAGAATTTTACCAATACCATTAAACAAAAAGTAGTCGGGAAAGATTATGGAGCATTTTAATATTTCGATACACGACATCACAAAGAGCACCTTGAAAAACGTAAAAAAGCTTAAAGAAATCCTTAAGGAAGAAGGAATGGAAAAAATCTCTTACCTTCTAATCCCTTACTACCACGAAAAAGAGTGTTTGACAGAAATAGCAGATGAAATTAAAAGCCTTGTGAGAAACGGAGAACCCATCCTCCACGGATATACACACAAAGGAAAAAAACTCAAAAAACTATCACCTACAAAATTACTCACTGACAACGAAGGAGAATTTATCTCCCACAATAACATAGAAGAACGGCTGATAAAGGGAAAAGAAATCCTCAAAAAGATCAACATAGAACCAGAAGGCTTCATAGCACCCGCATGGTTAATGAAAAAACGACTTTAAATACCTAAAAAAACTTAATTTCAAATTCACAACTTCAAGATTTTTCATATATAACCTCAAAAACAAAGAAAAAATTTTCTCTCCAGTAATAACATTCAGTTCAAGAGAACCTATCCAGTGGATTTCAATGGAAACGTTTTTGCCACAAATAGATCTTTACGCACGGTTCCTCAAAGTTGTCAGGGTAGCACTTCACCCTTCCGATGCAGAAAATGAAGAAAAAATCAGATACATCCGGAAAGGAATAAGAGACTTAAAACGACTTGGAAAGGAATCTTTTATAAACGAAATCTTAAACGGGGAAAAATCATGATAAAGGTAGATTTACATCTCCACTCCAGAGCATCAAACAGACCTGCCGGCTTTCTTTCAAAAAAACTCAATATATGTGAAAGCTATTCAGAACCTCTAAAACTATACGAAAAGCTAAAAAGCCGCGGAATGACTCTTTTTACACTTACCGACCACGATTCAATAGCGGGATGTCTCGAAATTGCTCATCTGCCAAACACATTCATAAGCGAAGAAATAACAACTCAATTCCCTGAAGATGGAGGTTGTGTCAATAATTTTGTGTAAACCATTAGGAGTACCTCCTGGAGAACATATCCTGAAGTTCTTCCTTAGCCTCA